>DYHU01000255.1 GCA_020724025.1 Syntrophorhabdus sp.
CCGCAAGGGACGCTCAACTCCGCCGTTAGCGCCGTGCGCAGCACGGCGCTAACGATTGATTATACAGAAAAAATTCTGTATAGCACCGATTATAGTCGATTTTTACAGAATTCTTCCAAGATGTCGGAAAAGTTGACAACCTCAACCATCTAAGGGGCTTTTTACACTTACCCCTGGTTTGTTTAATACATGGGTGTAAATCATTGTCGTCGAAACATCATTATGGCCCAACAGTTCCTGCACGGTCCTGATGTCGTAGTTGGCCTCCAGCAGATGCGTCGCAAATGAATGCCGAAAGCTGTGGACATTGACCGGCTTGGTCAAACCAACCAAGCGGACGGCAGTTTGCACGGCTTTCTGGAGACTGTTTTCATGGATGTGATGCCGTCTGACTTCTCCCGTTCGCGGATCTTTAGACAGGCCTTTTGCAGGAAATACATATTGCCATCCCCATTCGAGACTGGCATTTGGATATTTCCGCTCCAGAGCATAGGGCAGATAGACACGTCCGTATCCTTTGGCCACATCGTTTTGATGTACTATCTTCACCCGTTCAAGATGCTCTCTCAGTGGTGGTTTCAGGATGTCTGGAAGCACGGTAACCCGATCCTTCATCCCTTTTGCGTCCCGAACCACAATTTGATTATTCCCAAAGTCAATGTCTTTTACACGCAATCTCAGGCACTCCATCAACCTTAAACCACCACCATAAATAAGCTTCACCATCAATTGATGGTCAGCTGGGATTGCGCCAATGACTTTCTTGGCTTCTTCTTTGGTCATAACCGTAGGTAATCGTTTGGGTTTCTTGGCTCTGACGGCATCAATGGAATTATCCAGTTCCTTCTTGAGGACTTCTTTATAGAGGAACAACAAGGCATTGAATGCCTGGTTTTGAGTGGATGCCGATACTTTTTGGTCCACTGCCAAATGGGAGAGAAATGCCTCGATTTCCGGATTTGCCATCTCTTTCGGATCCCGCTTGTTGTGGAAAAAAATGTATCTCATGATCCAGGATAGATAACTTTTTTCCGTCCGGATGGAGTAATGTTTTAACCGGATTAGATCGCGGACCCGGTTGAAAAGCAAGTTGTTTCCACTGCTATCGAAACTGTTTTCCCACTCCAGCTTCTTTTTTCCTGTTTCGTTCCATTTGGTCTGCAAGGGTTCCTGGCGATAGGTTCTAAGTTCCGTTGATTTCTCCCTTTGATTCTGGGATACCAACGTTTGCAAGGATGGGTCGATATCAATTTGTTCGCCAGCAAAGGAGGAAAGAATTTCCTTTAAAACCGGTTTAGAGTATGGAAAACTCCAGTATTTCTCCTCAGGATGCCACCGGTGAGCCTTGACCATTTTAATCTTGGCTACATACTCGGAATTGTAGGAAAATACCACTTTAATTCTTCCCGGGATATCTGAGCTAATCTTTATCATGTGGAGTAACTCCTGGAGTAATTCCAGGGTCATATCTTCATATGTCAGCAATTATCTTTTTGACCGCTCTTTTGAACTGGACATCTGACCTTAAGTCCCCCTGAATTTTACCATATTACATGATGCAGTGCGGCTGGGGTGTCCAGCCTCGGTTGCCTTGGCATATAGTCCCATGCTACTTATTTCCTCACCCTACTTCAAGTTGCCTTCCTCCGTTTGTCCCCCATGTCGAATGACCATGTTTTTCAAAATGATAAAGATGATGAAAAGAAGAGCTATTCAATCCTTATCTGGTAATGGAACAGTTCTTTCAGAAATCGTATTTTCTTTGCTTCGTCTGCAAGGATTTCTATCAGGTTAAAATGAAGGTCGACTTCCCTCTCTGTCTTCAATTGAGAAAGAACAGCATCCGTAAAACAGCTGGCAAGATAAATGGTACCGCAATGGGCATTCTCGGCCTTCGCTTTAGCAAATGATTTCTTTGCTTCTCCTAAACGTGTCTGTGCGCCTGCCTTATCCATGCTCCCCTTAATCTCAATAGCGACCTGAAGACGGCCTTGGGGATCTCTGATTGCAACGTCGGGCTCTGTTGAGAAGATAATGCGCCAGTTGTTCGTCAGAACCAGATGAATTTGCTTCCGCTTTTTGCCAGCGACAGAAACTTCTTTCTTTTCGGTCGATGAGATGAACTCTTCTGCCTGAGCATGGTCATGGATAATGCCTTCGACAGCCTTGGCCGCGCCCTGCCCAATCATATTTACCCACGTGCCCTGAATCTCTGCCCCCATCTCACCTAGAATTGTATTTTGCGCAAGCGATAAAGAGAACCCCTTAGCATCGACAATCACACTCGAGATAATCTGGTTTAGTATCCAGACAATCACTCGATGCCTTTCACGGTTATCGCCTTTGCGGGACTTGGGAACTTGTCCAGAAAGAATTTGACTCAATCCCTTTTGAGACAAAGCTGCCAGATTCCGGTAGTATTCGAAGAGATCGGCATCTTGTTCAATTACAGCAGGATGGCAGAAGATATGGACTGGCTCAATAGAGGCTTTCATGACGATTGAAAAGGCTTGATCCAGAATTCCAAGTTCCGAAAGGTTCCATGCCAATTCATTTGTGGATAGCTGTTTTACCCGGGTAAAAAGGTTGGGGATATTCTTTTTATGTAAGACTGAATAGAAGAGCTTTGCCCTTGCAATATACGATTTCAGAAGGGCATCAGTAAGCGAAGAACTTTGAGCTTTCCTCTTTCCGGTCGGGCTCAATCAGGTTTTCTCCAAAAAACAATGCTCTCTCTTACTGGAATACGTCCGTAACGACCCATCTGTTGGGAACTGTTCCCTTTGTAGCGGGTTACCCATATGCTTTCCGTCTTGAAACCATGATTTTCAGCCAATTCAGATAAGATCAGATCGGTTGGAACCAGTTCTCCTTCAAAGCGGGCATTCGCTACAACAAGAGCGATAAGGCCACCTGGTCTTAAATAATGGACTAACTGTTTGATAACCAGGTTCATATCTTCAAAGTAACCTTTTATCATGATTGGGATGCGATCGTTGTTTAGGTCCTTCATCATTAGGCTTTTTAGGATTTCATCCAAAGCAGGCAGGCTTATTTCTTTCCCTACATGCTCGCGTGATTCTATATGAGACCTCAACAGGCTATGCCTAATATTTCTTAGGTCCGAAAAGTCATCGACAAAGAGCGTGCATAACTCGAGGGAATAGGTTCGGGAATAATCATACCGATTCAAATAAGGTGGTGAGGTAATGACAGTTCCGATTTTCCCCCAATATTTCTTGGGAAGGTCTGCTTCCCTGGCATCGCCTTGCAAGATTTCAACCTTGGCTTTGCCACCTTTAAATAAAATCTGTTGTTGCTGGTAAAGATCATCAAGCATTTCGGATAGTTGTTCCTTCAAAGTTTTCTTAACGGAGGGAATATTCCTATCCACTAATCTTAAGAATTGCCCATCTTTCGAAGTATAGCTGACCTGTTCCAGGATGCTAATCAGACCTAACATCAAAAAATCTTGTAGGGGCTTCTCAAATTCTGAGATGCACTCTTTGTAGAATAAGATCTCATCTTGAACCTTCTTTGAAAATGCTTTATCAATAATCGCAACCTTAGGGAAGGATAGGGTTGGTTGTTTGTATTTCTTATCAAAAAGCGCTTCAATGGCATCTTGAAGCAAAGCGAGATCAGGCCAATCCTGTAGTTTTACCTTTGCAACAAAGACGGCAACAGGAAGAATGTCCAATCCCACAGCCTTGTAACCAAATTCTTTGCAGGCAAGTAGAGCTGTTCCGCATCCGGCAAAGGGATCAAGAATGATTTCATCCTTAGATATCTTCCAATCGAGAAGAAGTTTAAAGATAAGCTGCTGCGAAAAACCCTCTTTATATTTGAACCAATTGTACACTGGTAATTTCTTGTTAGGAACGTAGGTCACCAGCTGACGGTAGTCAGGCTTCTCTTGAAAGAGGTGTGCATATTTTATCTCCAGCATTTGTCTCTGCTCAAACAAGGATAATGCCCCTTCCCCAAAAGCCTGACGAGAAGCATAGCTCATCGGGCTGCCTATCTGAGACTGAGGAAAAGATGCTTGTTGAAGATCTAATTTTTGCATATCATGCCCTCTTAAAATGGTGAGCGTATCATGCCGCTCTCTCATTTTCTATCCGGTGCAATGTCGCAATGACTTTGCCCAAAACCTTGAAATCGCCTCCTTCGCTAATCCTCATAGGCTGCATTGTATCATTTTCTGGCTGTAAAATGATAACCTTGTTCTTGCGATAAAACCTTTTTACTGTGGCTTCATCGCCCAGCAGAGCGATAACAATGTCTCCTTGATCTGCAACGGATTGTTGTTGGGCAATGGCAATATCTCCATGATAGATGCCAGCCTTTATCATGCTGTCGCCACGCACATGAAGCGCAAAGAGTCTTGTGGCTCGGCCAATGAGGGAGCGATCAATGGAAATTGAACCTTCAAAATTTTCTTCAGCCAAAACGGGCAGTCCTGCGGTAACCCGACCGATCAATGGGACAGAAACTGTGGAATATTGAGCAGCTTCGTTCCTGCTCTTATTGGAGACCATAAGCTCCAATCCCCTCCACTGATTCGGGTTCCGGCGGATATGACCTTTCCGCACGAGGGCCTTTAAGTGCTCTTGAACAGCGTTGGGGGATTTAAAGGAGAATTGTTCTTGAATTTCAGAAATGGTGGGAGGGAAGCCCGAATATTGAATATGGGTTTTGATAAAACTTAAGATTTCCGCTTGGCGTTTTGTTAATGCAGATTGTTTTATCACCATGGTCGGCCATGAAAAGTTTGAAGTTAAATCTCTTATACTGTAATTTTATACAGGTGTCAAGAAAAAAATGAATGATTTTTTAGGGCTCCCGGAGTAACTTTCCCTCAAGCGATCCATAGGGTATCCAGGTAGACGCTTGCCGTATCCACGGTGACCCTCGGCATATTACTTTCAAGATTCCAGGGGATGAAGAAGGTTAAATCCTCGATCTCCTCATGGAGACTCGATCCAAATCTTTTCATCAGTTCCTTTTTAACCTCCTTGATGGTCAGGACTATCGCATGTTCGATCCCTCCTGCACGATTCATCTCCTTCAAATAGGTTGAGGTCCTCAACTGATCCAGGGCTTCCTCTAAGTGTATCCCCTCCAATTTCCTGCGGAGGATATAAATGTTTCCTTTGTCCTGAAGAATAGCAAGGGGTGGGTTGATCTGAACCGTTGCGTTGCGGAAACGCATCCCTGAGGTATGCTTGGCAATTTTAGGCAAGAAGCTCCTTCTCTTTTCAATATCTGGGAGGAAGGGAGGGGTTGATCTCTCGAAGATATACTCCACCCCTTCATGTTGGAGCTCCCTTAACCTTGTGGGATCGAATCCCAGGTCAAGGATATCGGCGATTTTCAAGTCAAGGGATTCTCCTTCTTCTTTTTTCCTGAACCACGAAGAGAGATAAGGCCGCCGATAGAAGGAAAGATCCTCGATATAAAGGG
>DYHU01000256.1 GCA_020724025.1 Syntrophorhabdus sp.
TACATGTCGAAAGGGTCAGGCAATCGTAATAAAGTATTGACATGAGTTCCATTATTGCGATAGTTTGTCTTTATGGCTCGCAAACCACGTGTTCATTTTCCGGGCGCCTTATATCATGTCATTTCCAGGGGGAATCAGCGTCAGGAAATCTTCTATGACGAGAAGGATCGGAGGGTCTGTTTATCTTATCTTTCGGAGTATAAGGTCAGATATGCTATTGAGCTTTATGCCTACGCCCTCATGAAAAATCACATCCATCTGCTCCTCGAAGTGAGTGAAATCCCTTTAAGCAGGTTTATGCAATCCTTTCTATTTGGGTATGCCCGTTATTTCAACAGGCGATACAGTACGGTGGGGCACCTTTTTCAAGGGCGATATAGGGCGATATTATGCGATAAGGATGCCTATCTGCTGGAATTGGTCAGATACATCCATTTGAATCCAGTGCGTGCGAAGGTCGTAAGGGATCCTGGAAGATATTTATGGACGAGCCATCTGAGCTATTTGGGTATGGGGAGCCAAGGACTCATGGATACGGACTTCGTGTTGGGGCAATTTGGAAAGAATAAGTCTGTTGGCAAAAGGAAATACGAGGAATTTATACTGGAGGGACTTGAGAGTGGGCATCAGGAGAAGTTTTACGAGGTGAAGGACCAGCGGTATCTTGGGGAGGAGAATTTCATCAATCGGATTGAGAATGAGAAGCGAGACAGGGAAAGTGTGGTATATGAGATCCCGATCGAGGTCATAGTAGGAGAGGTGAGCAAAGCTTGCGGGGTTACCATAGACCGGCTGTATTCCTTGACCTATGAGCGCAGAGGGGCTCATGGCAGGGGCATTGTTGGCTATTTGGCGAGGGGATTGGCGGGCCAGATGGTCAAGGACATCGCGGAGCATTTTCGGAGGAGTCCGATGAGGATAAGCCAGGCGATCATTGAGGTTGAAAAAAGACTCCGTCAAGATGAGTCTTTCAGCAAAATGGTGAGAAAGTTGGAGAAGGATTTGATCAAGCAAGCGAAGAAGAAATACTTTATTACGATTGCCTGACCCTATTAGCTCTTAAGATTTAAAGGGCTAATACTCATAATGCCACCGAAGCGAGTCGCGCCAAGAACCACCGGGTCGAACTCGTCAAGAAATAGCTACTGTAATGTCTCTGTCACTTCTATCTCTTATCAAAGGCTAATTAATGTCTGTCCATAAACAGCGTTTTCCGTCATGCCGGACTTGATCCGGCATCCAGAGGGTCTTGAAAGGACTGGATTCCGGCTTTCGCCGGAATGACGATTCTGATTGAGGAAGCAATTTATAAACAGACAATAATTAATGGGAATGAGCAAAAGTACGGGGACGTTGAGTTGCCCTTGCCTGTTCTTCCGGCTTGATCTCTCCCCGGATTCCGATCTTCACCTTTTTGAGGGGGATATTCTTCCCCGATGCTTCGATCGCATCCTCCGTTGCCTTGACCAAACCGAAACAGCAGGGAACTTCCATAAAGGGAACGGTCACGCTCCTGATCGAATTTGTTTTAAAGATGGCGGTCAATTTCTCCCTGTACAACTGGATGTCATCCAGTTTCGGGCAACCCACAACCAAGGCCTTCCCTCTGAGAAAATCCTGATGGAAATCGGGGTAAGCAAAGGGGACGCAATCAGCAGCAATCAGTAAATCCGCATCCTCAAAATAAGGGGCATCGACAGGCACCAGCTTTAACTGGACAGGCCATTGGGTGAGCTGGGAGATAGTTGACCCCTTCGGACCGGATTCCGCCTTGGATTTGGGGACTTGGAAATGCATCACTTTTGAAGAAGGGCACCCAGCAAATTCAGGTTGAGGTTTAGGTTGAGGCTGAGCTTTCTTTTGTTTATGAAGAAAGGCTTCCACTGCTTTTTCATCAAATTCTTCGGCTTCTCTTTCAATGACGGTAATGGCATCCTCGGGACAGTGTCCGAGACAGGCGCCCAGGCCATCGCAGAACTTATCGCTGATCAACTTTGCCTTGCCATCAACGATCTGAATCGCTCCCTCAGCGCAGTTGGGAATACACAGCCCGCAACCATTACATTTCTCCTCATCAATCCTTACAATCTTTCTCGTTGCCATGGGTTACCTCCTCCGTGTAATTTTAACTTTAAGATAGCCTTCTTTAAAATCTTTCTCCTTGATCTAAGTCAAAAGGATGAAAAGATTTAAAACCCTTGAAATTTACAAACGAATTTTGTAGTGAGAAGAGACTTAAGATTCGGCAAAGTAAAGTATGAAACCATTTCTGATGGTTTCGTAAAAAGTCGTCATTCCCGTGAAAACGGGAATCCAGACGCCGTCCCTGCGAAAGCAGGGAACCATAAACATCTGGGTTCCTGTTTTCACAGGAAACCCTGGATTCCTGCTTGCGCAGGAATGACAGAAAATAGCATTTTCAGGCTTTTTAAGAGATCATCATTTCTAATTCTTGCTTAAAATGAAATGCTTAAAATGAATGCTTGACAGCATTACAGCATGATGTTAAATTTATAATCAAAAAGGAGTGGTTTATTATGAAACGGACTCAAATCCAGATAGAAGAAGAAGTGTATGAGCAATTAAGACATAGGGCTTTCAAGGAGAAGAAATCGATTGCGGGGGTGATTCGGGAGATCGTTAAAAAGGATGTTTCAAAATCTGATCATCAGCGGGTTTCTTCAGTCAAGGATTTCACATTTGTTGGTGCAGGTCGGTCAAAACAAGGTTCTCTTAAACCAGTATCTGAAAGGCATGACGAAGCCCTTGAGGAGGCCTTTCAAAAGTGATCTTCCTGGACACTTCAGCGATCTATGCCTTGGCCGACAAGACCGACCCTAATCACATCACGGCGTTTAAGAAATTTGATGATGTCTTGAAGTCAGGGGAGACATTTCTGCTTCATAATTATGTCTTGGTAGAAAGCGCCGCCCTATTGCAGGCGAGATTGGGATTTCAATCAGCCGCTCTCTTCTTAAAAGAAGCCAAATCGTTTGAGTTGGAATGGATTGATCAAGACTTGCATGAGGAGGCTGAAAAAGAACTGGAAAGGATTGGAAAGCGAGGGATCAGTTTAGTGGATTGTGCGAGTTTTGTCGTTATGAGACGAAGAGGTGTTCAAAAGGTTTTAGCCTTTGATCCAGATTTTCGTGATCAGGGATTTACAATCTATTAATTCAAGCGATTCCTGATAAGACTCAATTCACATTTATCCCTTAGATAAAAAAAGAACCCTCCCCTTTATTCCCCTTTATCGTCCCCTGGATCATCCTGGGCATAACAGATGCCAGTTGTGAACAGGACCAGTGAAGCAAATAGATTGAACATTGCTTTTTTTATCGCTCCCCCCTTTATCCGACACAAACAAAAAATATTCACCATCCGATGAGAATCGCTATTTTCATCCACCGGATTAACTGCTGCTCTGTTTTTCGGCGAAATCACCGGCGATGGGCAGTTTGTATTTCTCGCCTTTGAAAGCTTTGAACATCAGGAAGAGCCACAGGAGCAAGGTCAAGAGTGAAATGATCATGGATAGGGCCCATCCGATAAAGGGAATGGCGCCGATGATGATTACGATTACAAAGAGGGGCAGAAAGACGGCCAGGGATTGGGCCGCATGAAACCGGACAAATTTGTTCTCTCTTTCCAGAGCCAGAAAGACAATCCCCGTGACCCACCCCAGCACATAACAGAGTAGAGCCTCAACATTTTCATCAATACCCAGTGTCGTCTTGGTTTTTGGGGCTTCCATAATTTTCCTCCTTCTGTTTGTGGATAGCAGATCTTAAGTTTCTTAAGTTTGAGTCATCTTTGCCATCTACCTCGAGTCCCTTACCATAAGAGGGATATATTAGGATGAGTTTTTATATGGAATTGTTATCAAACTATTTGTCAGAGGTCAAGTGATATTTTTATTTTTTTATGGTAATGGTGATGATATCGAAAAGGAAACAGAGGAATTCATCATGTGCTGGCAGGCACTGGCAGCGGTCATCTTCTGGGGGTTTTCATTCATTGCCACCAAAGTGGCATTGAGAGAAGTGCATCCCTTCACGATTCTGACGCTCCGCTATGCGATCGGCGCACTGCTTCTTCTTTCTGCCCAGCTAAGCCGGGACAGGACTTTTTTCAAAATGTTTTCCTGCCGGAACTGGATTTATATTTTCATCCTTGCGGCTGTGGGGGTTTCAGGCCTTGGCCTTCTCCAGGCTTATGGGCTTCTCTACACGACGGCCATCAATACGGGATGGATCATTGCAATCAATCCCATCCTGATTACCCTTTCGGCCCGTTTCTTTCTCGGCGAAGCGATTACACTTAGAAAAATTCTGGGGATCATATTAGGTTTTTGCGGAATCTTTCTCATCATCTCCAGGGGGGTCTTTTCCCTTTCTCTATTTCGTTTTACCTCCACCTATGGAGATTTCCTGGTGCTGGCCAGTGCCCTGACCTGGACCGCTTTTACCATCGGAGGAAAGGGTTTTATCTCACGATTTCCACCTCTGGCAACGGTCACGGCCATCATGATATCGGGATGCCTGATCGTTCTTCCCCTCTCTATTTTGAAAGGGGAGTGGAGCAACCTCATCCATTTGTCCCTCATTGCCTGGGCGGGGATCTTCTTCTTGGGAATCTTTTGCTCCGGCCTCGGCTACCTTTTCTGGTATTCGGCCCTTGAAAAAAGGGATTCGGGAGCCGTCGGGATGTACCTTTATCTGGAACCCTTTGCCACATTGATTGGGGCTTGCCTCCTGCTTCATGAAGAGATCCGGTGGATCACCCTGATGGGCGGAGGGATGACCCTCGCCGGAGTCTATCTGGCGACGAGAAAATAATTTTGCACCCTCACCCCAACCCTCTCCCGTCAAGGGAGAGGGGGGGGAAGTGTTGAATGGCAAATTCTATTTTTGAGCGAGACAAAAATATTGACAGGACATTGGATTGGTGTTATCAAATCCGCCAGTGAGATTTTTTTTAACAAAGGAGGGCACAGGATTGGCTAAGGGAACGGTGAAGTGGTTTGATGCCAAGAAGGGATATGGTTTTATTAAACAAAGTGAAGGAGATGATGTTTTCGTCCATTTTTCAGGAATCGCAGGAGAGGGATTTAAGTCTCTTCGGGCAGGAGAAGAAGTGGAGTTTGAGATTTCAGATGGACCGAAAGGGCCCCAGGCCATCAAGGTCGTGAAGGCAAGTTAAATTACATAAAGGAAAGAGCATAAGGATAGGGCATAGAAAAGATTCGGTGCCCTTTATCTGTGATGAACTCGTAAAAAGTCGTCATTCCGTTGAAAAACGGAGTCCAGGGAATTTATAACTGGTTGAAAGAACTGGATTCCGGCTTTCGCCGGAATGACGGAAAAACCAACTTTTTGACTTTTTACTAGCCTGGATTCCCATGTTAGTTTTTTGACTTAACACCATGCACATCAGCCG
>DYHU01000257.1 GCA_020724025.1 Syntrophorhabdus sp.
CTGTAATATACAAGAATCTCCCCGGATTTAAAACCATAATTTTTCTTGACCTCAAAAGCCGATCAAGTATAGTATAATTACGACGAACCTATGAAACAGCCTCCTGTGATCGTTGTTCAACTCTTCCATATCAAGGGCCCCATTCCCATCCATGGAAAGGAGCAGGAATTTTCTGAGCCCTCGATCCTGATCGGTCGCCATCCCACCTGCCACGTTCAGTTTCCTATGGATCTCACCCACATCTCCCGGAAACATGCTGAGATCGTTCGAGAGGGAAATCAATTCAAGCTGATTGACCACAGCGCCAACGGGACCTTTGTCAATGGGAAAAAGATCAAGGAGGCCTATCTGAAAGAGGGGGACGTTTTGATGTTTGCAGAGGGAGGGCCCCAGATCAGTTTCCTCACCCAGATGAAGGAAGGAGTGATGGAGATGGCTCCGTCCAAACCTTTCCGAGAACCTGAAAGAGAGGTTCGAGTTGAGCCTCCTAAAGTGGAACCCCCAATCAGACCTCAACGTCCCGTTGAAGAAAGACCTCCCTATGTTCCACCCAAAAGAGAAGAACCTCCTGAGATTTCGGTCCAACCGTTGAAGGCGCCCCTCATCGTCCAGTATGGTCCCACGATTCGTTCCTTTAAACAACTCCCCATTACCATTGGAAAGAGCCCGAAGTGCGAGTACCTCGTGGATCATCCGGCCCTTTCTGACCAGCATGCCCAGGTTTTCTTCAGTCAGGATCAGTACTGGGTCAGGGACCTCACCGGTCAGAAACTGGTCCGGATCAATCGACAGCCCATCGGATTTCAAGCTCCCCTGAGACCCAACGACGAGCTGGCTTTAAGCCCTCAGGGACCAGTCTTTCGGTTTTTTGGAGAAGGCCGTTTGGGCGAAGTCGAAGAGACTCCGGAGCAGGGTTCGAAACCCTCTGTTGAAATGAAGGAGGATTCCCAGCGGGGAGGGGCCAAGGAGAAAGATTCCAAAGGAGTTTCTTCCAAGATTAAGAAGTTTTTCGGGTCGTAAAACAGATCGAGCCATTCTATCACCTCAGGAGATCACCATGCAGATTGCCCCTCTGCCATTTAAGGTATTGGCCTTAGGGCCTTTCAGACCCCAGGGGAAAAATCTCTGGACTCAGGAGCCTCTTTATATCAAGAGGGCCAATCTGGATGAGGTCATCAGCGACCTCAATCTCTCACTCAATATTTCACTTCCCCAGAATCTTTGCCCGCCAGGCGAGATGATGCTCCAGTTTAAGAGAATGAAAGATTTTCATCCTGACCAGATCATTGAAAATCATCCCTTTCTGAAGAATCTTCTGAAGGCGAGAAATTTTATTGAGGAAGCCAAGACGAAAGGTCTCTCCGAAGAAGAGGTTTATCGATATCTTAAGGAGTGGCCGGGTCTTCCCGTGGAGATCAGATTTGAACCCGCAAAGGCGAGGGAAGGAGTTTCAAGCCCTGTGGATCACATATTAAAGATGGTCGCCATGCCGGGAGAAGGCCCGATCTCACCTCCCGAGAGCCAGCCCTTTATCACCCAGATTGACCTTCTCCTTCAACAGATCCTGGTCCACATCTTTTCAGACCCTGATTTTAGGAGTCTGGAATCCACCTGGCAGGGCCTTCAATTTCTTATGAAACAGGCAGGAGCGGACGGAGACATTATTTTCGAAATCGTTCCTGTTTCCTTCGATACGCTTGAAGAGACGCTGAATCGTCTGACCGCCTCTCTGATCGATGAACTTCCCTCGCTGGTCCTCCTCGACCTTCCTTTCGACAACTCTCCAAGATGCCTCGAACTCCTTGAAAGGGCGGCTCTCTTTTCGGAGACCTTGCTCGTTCCCACGCTCTGCTGGATCACTCCAAAGTTTCTCTATCTCGATCAATGGGAGGGCTTCGGGAGGCTTCCCTTCCTGCCCCACCATTTTGAAGAGCCCGCCTTTGCCAAATGGCGCCGTTTAAAAGAATCTCCATCTGCAAAATGGATAGCCATGACCTGCAATCGATTTTTAATTCGCTATCCATACGGTCCGGATAATCGACCCAGATCCGTTCATTTCGACGAATCGGATTACCTCTGGATCAGTCCGGTCTGGGCCGCCGGAAGCCTCATCCTTCAAAGTCTTCTTAAAACCGGTTGGCCCACACGATTTACGGAATGGCAGAGCATCCGATTGAGCGATCTGGCCCTTCATATGATCGAAGGCGATCGTGGGATTCCTACGGAGACGAATTTCAGCGAGGAGAGAATCGATCAGTTCATCCGGGGAGGAATCATCCCTCTGGTTTCGCCTCTCAATAGGGATTTTGCCTTTATTCCAAAGGAGACGACCGCAGGTGGGAGTTCCCTAAGCTACCAGCTCTTCCTTTCCAGAGTGACCCAGTTCCTTTTCTGGTGCAAGGACCATTTTGAGAAGGATCTCGAACCTCCTCTTCTCGAGGAAAGACTGAAGAGAGCCTTCTCTTTATTCTGGGAAAGATCGGGAAACATTCTTCCGAGAGGCTTTGAGGTTTCAGCGACAAAACCCAAACCGGAACACCCCACCCTGGTCAGGATCGTGATCGAGCCTTCCCGCCAAATCTTATCTTCGGGACAGAGAGTAGAATTGGAGTTGAATTGGTGAATGGAAGCGGAACATCACTTTAACTGAACCACATAGACTTCGGCTTCTTCCTCTGTGGAATAGGGGCCGAAGAGGATCGATTCCGGAAATCCCTCCAGCTTAACAAAGTAGGAGGTATCAACATTCATCTCGTTCTGAACAGCCCAGGCCGTGTATTCCTTTCCGCCTAAATTCAATTTGATACCTTTTAACGGATAACGAAGGCTCGATTGGGTCGGAAGGCTTCCTTTGGGACCGACCGCATGGAAGGCGATCTCAGCGCCTGATACTCCGAACATCGCTCCAGGCCAGGAACCGTTGCATGGGCCCACTTCAATCCATTGCCCGATATGAGGGTTGCCATAGGTATCGAGTCGATACTCCGGAACAATCTCCTTCACAGGAGCGTTCAGCTTGACCACCAGTTTGGCGGCCATTGACGGATCGGTCAGGGATAAAGATTCGCAGCCTTTTAAAGGAGTGGGAAGCGTTTCAGCAGAGGGGGATTCTCCTTCAGCGAGAAGAATGACCACTGGAAAGGAGATGCCTTTCTGGGCCTGAAGAGTGAGGCAGAGAAGCGAGAGGCCATATCGGATGGAAGGTGCCTTTAAATTTTCACTTGATGCGAGAATGAGCCAGAGGGAGATACCGGATTTGATCAGTTCCTCCCTTGCCTTTGCCCATGCCATCTTACCGATCTCATCCTCCCAGAAATGGCCCTTCACCTCAATGCCGTAAGTTTTCAGTTGAGCGATGAGGTTTTTCACCTTCTCTTCCGATTGCACGACGGAGGTCAACCATACTGTTTTCATCTATTTGTCCTTTCAACCCCCCATCCCCCCTTTTCTAAAGGGGGGATGGGGGGGGATTATAGATTTTCAAAGGCTTTAGGGACGGTGTTCGATGGCCAATAGACTCATTTTGCCTTCTCTATTGATATTAAAACTGAAGATATTCTTCGGCTGTGGCTTTAATTCGACCTCCTGTTCGAAAGGTTTTTCGGTATCGGTTCTGAGAAGGTATTTTCCCTCTTCGATCATCAAGGGAATTCCCACCTTTCCCTTGGCCATCCGTTGGCCCTTTTTATCAGGTTCTGTTGAGTAAAGGCCATAGGTAAAAGACATCATCTCGGCATCCATGAAGGCGTTCAAGAGCTCATGGGGAGTGACGGCCTCGAGATAGACGCTTCCGCTTGCGGTGGCGAGATTATGATAAAAGTCCCTGATCTTTTGGCCCTCCTTATCGCCGGCGCCTCGAAGGCCGTAGAGGATCGGGCTGAAATGAATCTTCTCATCGACCAACTTTTTGATGGAATCAAATGCCGAGATGGTCAGATCATCGAAGTTGGGATATTGCTTTCTCAACCTCTGCTCCCATGCCTTATCTTTGGAGATATTTTGAGCCAATAAAGGCCCTGTCTCCTCTCCATCTGTGATCAGGATGGCCGTTGAGTTGGAGAGCCCCTTGAGAAGGCTGTGAGCCTTCAGAACGCTATACCCGATCGGTGTATCTCCGATATAGGCTTTTTCCGATCCAAGAAAATTGATAGCCTTGAGAAGGTCCTTCGGATCGAAGCCCTCCTTCGGAGAATTGTAAACCAGCTCCACATCAGCGCAGGCTTCCATGGCCCGGATATAATCCTTACGGATGATTATGCCTTCAGAAGTAAGCCCGGAGAGCTTTTTACTTCCGAACACGACGAGCCTGACATCGTCCTTCGGCCGGAAAAGCGACACAATCTGTCTTAGCCCCTCATAGGCTGCCTCAAACCGTTTCTGGTCTTTCCCCTCGAGCTTTTCCCTCATACTGCCTGAAGCATCGTAGATGATCACGATGTGGCTCTGGCCGCTTAAATTCTTAAGGGCATGATAGATCTCCATCTTTTTATCCAGGGCCTCTTGAGAGCGATCGGGTTGACCGGTTGGAGACCTGTGGCCGACCAGTAGGAATTCTGTTTTCACCCCCTCTTTCGGCGGAGGGGCAGGCTGGGGTTTATGGGCACAGTGGATGAAAAATATAATCATGAAGAAGACGATGAGTAAAAATCGCTTGATCATATGACCTCCTCTCCAGTGCCTTCCAATCATTAAAGATGATCTCGTAAAGAGTCTGAAAAGGCTATTTTCTGTCATTCCTGCCCCGTAACAGAGTACGGGGTAAACTCCAGCAGGAATCCAGGGTTTCCTGTGAAAACAGGAACCCAGATTTTTATGGTTCCCTGCTTTCTCAGGGACGGTTCCTGGATTCCCGTTTTCACGGGAATGACGACTTTTTACGAAACCATCACTAAAAAATCACCTATAAATCATTGCGCTGTTGATCTCCCAGTAATAACTTCCCCCGAAAGGGGGTTTCCGGGTATAAAAGTCCGCACCGAAGGGATCCTTCATACCATAGAGATCGCCTCCGAAAAAGGATGTTGCCGTGGCAGATGATGCCTTCTGTCCCGTTCCTCTGGCTGCTCCCTTCCCTCCCGAGAGGATCGATCTGGAAGGCGTTAGTCCGCCACCCGATCCAATTCTTTCTGACTTTGGCATGTTTTTTCCTCCTTTCCAGGCTGTTGATAAAATCTCTATTTGTCACCCTGAACTTGTTTCAGGGTCTCTAACACATTGATCCCATTAGATGCTGAACTAAATTCAGCATGACATATTGGGTCATTTTTAAGTTTTTCAACAGCCTGTTTCTATTCATTTTATCGTTTTTCCTTGATTTCCTCCAGTGTCTTTTCCACCACTTTCTTAAGATCTTCTTTTAAATTCATCTTCTTTAGGGCGAATT
>DYHU01000020.1 GCA_020724025.1 Syntrophorhabdus sp.
TTTGCCTCTTCCCACAGGCGGTCCATCTCAATGAGGTTTGATTGGTGGATGGTTTTCCCTTTTTTCAGAAGGGATGTCTCGATATAATGGAATCGGGAGATAAATTTTTCTATCGTTCTTCTCAATGCGCCTTCGGGATCGATTCTGAGAAATCGGGCCAGGTTGGTCAGGACGAATAAGAGATCGCCGATCTCTTCGCGAATTTTCTTCCGGTCCCCGGAAGAAAGGGCCTGCCGGAGTTCTTGCATCTCCTCATCCATCTTTGTCAGGACCCCCGCGAGATCCGGCCAATCGAACCCCGCATTTGAAACCCTACGGGTAATCCGGTAAGCCCGGGAGAGCGACGGGAGGGTTTCGGGTATTCCATTAAGAAGAGAACGGGTGCTTCTATTCTGATAGAGTCTCTTTTTTAACCTTCTCTTTTTTTCAATCACTTTCGCATGAGCTCCTTTCACCCTGAATCCAGCCCCCTATTTTCTTGCTTAGCCTTATTTTTTGTGTTAATTAAATATCCTTAAATCAAGGATTTTGCAAACAATTTTGAACTTCCAAAAGAGGGGAATGGAAATGGATTACCGTAACACGCTCAACCTTCCTAAGACCGACTTTCCCATGAGAGCCAATCTGGCCAAGAGAGAGCCAGAATTTTTAAAGATGTGGGAGGCCAAGGGAATTTATAAAAAATTGAAACAGCAGACAAAGGGGAAGAAAAAATATATCCTTCACGATGGCCCGCCCTATGCAAACGGGAATATTCATATTGGAACAGCATTGAATAAGATCCTGAAGGATTTCGTCGTGAAATCGAAGTTCATGGCCGGGTTTAACAGCCATTATGTGCCGGGTTGGGACTGTCATGGACTGCCTGTTGAGCATGAGGTTGAGAAGAGTCTCGGAATGAAGAAAGCGGAGCTTTCCACTGTGGATATCCGGAAGCGATGCAGGGATTATGCGACCAAATTTGTAGATATCCAGAGGGAGGAGTTCAAAAGGCTCGGCATCTTCGGAGAATGGGAAAACCCCTATCTGACGATGAATTTCGGTTATCAGGCTACGATTGTCAGGGAATTCGGCAAGTTTCTTCTGAACGGTTCGGTCTATAAGGGGAAAAAACCTGTCCACTGGTGTCCCACCTGTAAGACAGCCCTTGCAGAGGCCGAGGTGAAGTATCAGGATCACCGCTCTCCTTCGATCTATGTGAAGTTCAGGATGATCTCAGAGATCGGGGAGATGTTTCCAGGCCTGAAGGGGAAACCCGTCTCTGTCATCATCTGGACGACCACACCCTGGACGATTCCCGCCAATCTGGCCATTGCACTGCACCCTGATTTTACCTATGTTGCCGTCGATATCGGGAAAGAGATTTATATCCTGGCTGAAGACCTCCTCCAGACCGTGATGGAGAAGTTCGGAGTCGGGAATTACCGGGTATTGGAAAAGTTTTCAGGAAGAAGATTGGAAGGGCTCAAAACCAAGCACCCCCTTTATGACCGGGAATCCATCATCGTTCTTGCGCCCTACGTCACTCTTGATGTCGGCACAGGATGTGTTCACACAGCCCCTGGCCATGGACAGGAGGACTACGAGACCGGAGTCCAGTACGGACTCGAGATCTACAGTCCCGTGGATGATGACGGACGGTTCACCAAAGATGTCCCTTTCTTTGCGGGGCAGTTCGTTTTCGATGCCAACTCCGCCGTGAATAAAAAACTGGCGGAGGTGGGAGCGCTCCTGAAAGAGGAGGTGATGGTCCACTCCTATCCCCATTGCTGGCGGACGAACGACCCCATCATCTTTCGGGCGACGGAGCAGTGGTTCATTTCGATGGAGAAGAAGGGATTGAGGGGGAATGCCCTCCAATCGATCAATGAAGTCACCTGGATTCCTCCCTGGGGCAGGGACCGGATTTACGGGATGATCGAAAATCGTCCGGACTGGTGCGTCTCCAGGCAGAGGGCCTGGGGAATTCCCATCACGGTCTTCTACTGCTCCTCCTGCAAACAGATGCTGGGCAACGAAGGGACGATCGAGCATGTGGCAAAACTTTTTGAGGAGCGCGGAGCGGATGTCTGGTTTGAAAAGGAGGCGGCCCGTCTTCTGCCGGAAGGAACCCGATGTTCCGGATGCGGAGGGAACCAGTTTACAAAGGAGATGGATATCCTCGATGTCTGGTTTGATTCAGGGGTCTCGTATGCCGCTGTTCTGGAGAACCGGAATGAGCTTCAATTCCCGGCAAGCCTCTACCTGGAAGGAAGCGATCAGCACCGGGGATGGTTCCACAGTTCGCTGCTCACTTCTGTAGGGACGAGAGGCCATGCTCCCTATTTGGCGGTCCTCACCCACGGGTTTGTTGTGGACGGAGAGGGCAAGAAGATGTCCAAGTCCGCGGGGAATGTGATCGCTCCTGGAGAGGTGATCAATAAGTTGGGAGCCGATGTCCTGAGGCTCTGGGTTTCAGCAGAGGATTATAAGGATGACATTAAGATTTCGGACGAGATTCTGAAACGGCTGGCCGATGCCTACTTTCGGATCCGGAATACCTACCGGTTCCTTCTCGGAAACCTCTACGATTTCGATCCTGAAAAAGACCGGATTCCCTATCCGGACCTCGATGAGATAGACCGATTGGCTCTCCACCGGCTTCAGAAACTGATCGCCAGGGTGAGGGAAGCCTATGAGCGATTTGAGTTCCACATCGTCTACCACAGCGTCCAGAACTTCTGTGCGGTTGAGATGAGCTCGACCTATTTCGATATCCTGAAGGATCGTCTCTACACCTTTTCGAGCCGTTCTTCGGGCCGCCGGTCCGCACAGACAGCCCTCTACGAGATTTTAAAGGGACTGACCGGACTGATGGCTCCCATCCTCTCCTTCACAGCGGAAGAAGTGTGGCAGTATCTTCCCGGAAAAGAGGGGAAGGCGGAAAGCGTCCATGTCACCGAGTTTCCAGAAATTAAAAATGAATATCTGGATGAGGGGCTGAACGAACGATGGGAACGGATCTGGGAGATCCGTGCTGTGGTGACGAAGGCGCTGGAGGAAGCCCGCAAAGAGAAAAAGATTGGGCTCTCTCTCGATGCCCAGGTCCATCTCCATCTTCCCCAGAAGGAGTATCAATTCCTCCAGCCCTATGAGAGGGAGATGAAGTCGATCTTCATCGTCTCCTCTGTCACCCTTCATAGAGAAGAAAAGGGGGTGAGAGTCGAGGTCCTTCGTGCGGATGGGGAGAAGTGCGAGCGATGCTGGAACTATGATGTCAGCGTCGGCAAAGATCCGGAGCATCCTGCCGCCTGCGGAAGATGTGTCGAAGCGCTCAAGTAGTCTCATCGTCTCATAGTCTAATAGTCGTATGGTCGATTAAAAGACGGTGAGGCCAAATAAAGAGTTGACTGAATGACTGTTTAACCCATCGGGCCAAAAGAGATGAAACGTAAATACTGGGTTCTCCTGATCACCTTTGTTGTGATTCTTCTGCTGGACCAGTATACCAAGTACCAAGTCCAGCAGAAAATTCCTCTCCATCACACCATCAAAGTGATCGATGGATTCTTTAACCTCACCCATCTGAGGAATACCGGTGGGGCCTTCGGGATCTTCGGAGGAGAGAAAGGAGGGATCGGGACCTTCTTTTTCGTTTCGGTTTCCCTTGTTGCAGCCGGAATCATTCTTTACCTCTTCCATAAACTGAAGGAGCACGAGCGAGCTCTCTCCCTCGCCCTTTCTCTCATTCTGAGCGGAGCGGTTGGAAATCTCATCGACCGAATTCGATACCAAGAGGTGGTCGATTTTCTCGACTTTCACCTTTTCTCTTATCATTGGCCTGCCTTCAACATAGCGGATTCCGGCATCACCATCGGCATTGGCCTGATGGCCCTTGAGTTATTGATTCATGATCGTAAAAGAAGCACCAAAACGCAATCACCAAATCCCAAATAATTTCCAATGTTCCAAATTCGAAACGGGAAAAATCGTTTTGGTCATTTGAAATTGGTGTTTGGAATTTGTTTGGTGTTTGGAATTTGAAATTTGGGATTTGAGAAAGTGCATCCCATCCTCTTTCGCCTGGGCAGTTTGAACATTTATGCTTACGGGTTCTTCATCGCCGTCGGTTTCGTCCTGGGCTTTTTTTTCGCTGTCAGGAGGGGCCGGCAAGAGGGGGTTCCCTTTGAGAGAATGGTCGATCTCCTTTTTTGCACCGTGTTGTCCGCCATCATCGGATCGAGATTACTCTTTGTTCTGGTCAACTTCGATCACTATCAAGACCATCCACTGCAGATCTTCAGGATCTGGGAGGGAGGACTGGTCTTCTACGGAGGGCTCATCCTCGCCGTGGCCGTCTCACTTGGATATTTGAAGTGGAACCGGCTTCCGGTATGGAAATTTGCCGATCTCTTCTCACCCTCCATTGCCCTGGGACTTTTCTTCGGAAGAATAGGCTGTTTTTTTGCCGGTTGCTGTTATGGAAAGGAGACCTCCCTTCCCTGGGGGATCACCTTCACGGATCCGAATTCATTGGCCCGTCTAAATTTCAGCCTCCACCCCACGCAGATCTATGAGGCCATCAGCAGTCTCGTTATCTTCTTTTTTCTAAACTGGAAGAGGAGAAGGAAGACCTTCGATGGTCAGATCTTCTGGCTCTTTCTTCTCCTCTACTCAGCCATCCGCTTCTTGATTGAATTTTGGAGAGATGACCCGAGAGGATTCCTCTTCGGAGGGATTTTCTCCACCTCTCAGGGGATAGGAATCTTTTTGGCCATTGCCTCCCTTTTTATGTTATTCTATTTAAAGAGAGAGCAGAGGAGGTAGAGAAGGTGGCTGTTCTGGAAATCCTCAAATATCCCCATCCCCTTTTGAAGAAACGATGTGAGAAAGTGGACCGGATCGACGGGGGGGTAAAAAAATTGATTCGGGATATGACCGAGACGTTGTATCATGCGAATGGGATTGGATTGGCCGCCTGCCAGGTCGGAGTTCCCAGGAGCGTCATCGTCGTTGATGTCAGTCCCATCGATCCGGAAAAGGACTTCTTCGCCATCGTCAATCCCGAAGTGATCTCTCAAGAGGGTGAGATCGAACATGAAGAAGGATGCCTGAGCGTGCCCGAATGTTCGGAGAAGGTGAAGAGGAGTCAGAAAGTTCTGGTCAGAGGGCTTTCACCGGAGGGAAAGAAGATTGAGATCTCAGGAGAGGGGATACTGGCCATTACCCTTCAGCATGAGATCGATCACCTCAATGGAGTGCTCATCCTCGATCGAATCAGCCGGCTCAAGAGGGAGATCTACCGGAACAAGTTGAAGAAGGAGAGACGAAAGGAAAAAGACGGTTAATGGCATCTTCCTGGCGCATCGTTTTTTTCGGGACTCCTTCATTTGCCATCCCTACCCTCGAGAGACTCTTCGAAGGGCTTGATGAGGTCGTCGCAGTCGTCACCCAGCCGGACCGGGAGAGGGGAAGGGGGAGAAAGAAGAGCCCTTCTCCAGTTAAAGAACTTGCCCTTCAACAGGGGAGGGTTCTTCTTCAGCCTGAGAAAGTGAAGGAGGAGGTGTTTCAAGAGGCCATCAGAGGACTTCATCCTGATCTCTTTGTGGTGGTGGCATTCGGTCAGATCTTGCCAAAGTCCCTTCTGGAGGTTCCAAGATTCGGTGCAGTCAATGTCCATGCCTCTCTTCTGCCCGGGTATCGAGGGGCAGCTCCGATTGCCTGGGCGATCCTCAAAGGGGAGAAGGTAACAGGGATTACCACGATGCTGATGGACGAGGGCATGGACACCGGAGATATCCTCGTGCAGGCTGAGATCCCGATTGAAAAGGAGGATACCGGGGGAACCCTTCAGGGAAAGTTATCCTCTCTGGGTGGACGATTGCTGATGGAGACGGTGGAAAAGATGAAGGCAGGCAGTCTCTCCCCTCTGCCCCAGGATCATTCGAAGGCAACCTATGCCCCTCCGCTCAAGAAAGAAGATGGCCGCATCGATTGGAAGAAGGGGGCGGAAGAGATTGATCGTCAAGTCCGTGGTTTCAATCCATGGCCAGGGGCCTTTACAGGATGGGAGAATGGTCTGCTGAAGATCTATCAGGGAGAGGTTCGGGGAGGAATATCCCGGGGTCCGGAAGGCTCGATTATCTGGGTGGGATCTGATTTTATTGAGGTCGGGACAGGGAGCGGGTCCCTTCTGATCCGAGAGGTTCAACCGGAAGGAAAGAGAAGGATGAGTGTCCGGGACTTCCTCTCAGGGCATCACATTTCTATAGGAACAGTTTTTAGTTCGTAGTTCAGAGTTCGGAGTCATTGGTCACATAGTCGATTAGTCTGTTAGTCAGATAGTTAAACCTGCCTGGATCAGGCAGGGACTATAAGACTATCCGACGATTGAACTATCAGACTAATGTCTCCGAGCTGTTTCGGAGAAACACTTTGGAACCCAAACCTAAAAAGAGAATCTTTATCGGACTGCTGGTACTGACCTGTCTGATTCTCTCTTTTTTCACCTTTCTCCTCTGGTATGTTCCACTGGTGGGGCTGAAGAATATCCATTCCTCTTTACCATTGCTCTACAGCCTCACCCTGGCCATCTTCGTTTTCTTTATGTTCTCCGGAGGCCTGCTCCTTGTCTTCACCATTCTCCGGGGCAAAGACATCCTCTTCACCCAGAGGCTGAGAGGAATCGTAGCAAAGGTTCTCTTCCCCTTCATGATCCTGATGGGAAGACTGGTAGGGGTGTCGAAAGAGAAGGTTCAGCAATCCTTCATCGAACTCAATAACCATCTCGTCCGCTCAAACCATCAACGGGCAAAGCCCAGCCGGCTCCTTCTCCTCCTTCCACATTGCATCCAGGATTTTGACTGCCAGATCAGGATCACCGGAAATATCAAGAACTGCGAAGGATGCGGGAAGTGTGAGATCAAAGACCTGATCGAACTGGCAGACCAATACCGGATAAAGATAGCGGTGGCAACCGGAGGGACGCTGGCCCGGAGAATCATTGTAGAAAACAGACCCGAAGCCATTGTGGCGGTGGCCTGTGAACTCGATTTGACAAGCGGAATCCAGGATGCCTATCCCATTCCAGTGATCGGCATCCTCAACGAACGTCCTTTTGGCCCCTGTATCAACACCAAAGCCGATATTCAGAAGGTGAAGAAGGCGCTTCTGGACATCCTCGAACCCGGATCGCTCCCCGGATGATTTGACAATAATTATTAAAATACTTATACTTTATATACTACCTGAGCCCTTTCGCCGTTCGCCCTGAGTCCCGCGAAGCGCGGGATCGAAGGGTGAACGGCGAGTCGAAGGGCTCACCACGAACGGTCGTTGGCATATGCACTTGTTCAAGTTATTTATACTCAGCCACTAAGGAGGTCCCTATAAGAGATGAACTATTTTAAGACCTTTCTTTTGATGCTAAGTTTAGCCGTTCTCTTCATCCTCGTGGGTTCTGCGATAGGAGGAAAGAGCGGGGCGATTTATGCCTTCATCTTTGCCGCACTGATGAACTTCTTCGCTTACTGGTTTAGCGATAAGATCGTGCTCAGGATGTATGGAGCGCGGGAGGTCTCTCAGCAAGAGGCCCCTGAACTTCACCGGATCGTAGCAGAGTTGACAAATAAGGCCGGCACGCCGATGCCCAAGGTCTATCTCATGGAGAATGACACTCCCAATGCCTTTGCCACGGGAAGAAACCCCGAACATGCCGCGGTTGCCGTGACAACCGGTCTGATGAGCATCCTGTCGAAAGAGGAATTAACAGGGGTCATCGGCCATGAACTCTCCCATATCAAACACCGAGACATCCTCATCAGCACGATCGCCGCAACGATTGCGGGCGCCATCAGCATGCTTGCCTCCATTGCCCGCTTTGGTGCAATTTTCGGGGGAGCACGATCCGATGATGAAGAAGGAGGCGGGGGAAATTTTCTTTTCGTCATCCTCTTTACGATGGTTGCCTCGATCGCCGCCATGCTCATCCAGATGGCGATTTCCAGGTCAAGGGAATATCTGGCAGACGAAGGAGGAGCACACCTCAGCCATCCCCTCTCGCTTTCAAAGGCGCTTGGAAAGTTGGAGATGGCGGCCCACCGGATTCCTATGGAGGCCAATCCATCGACCGCCCATATGTTCATCGTCAATCCATTAAGCGGAGGAGGAGTTCTCTCCCTGTTCAGCACCCATCCTCCCATCGGAGAGCGAATCGCCAGGCTTGAAGAGATGGCGAGAACAGGAAGGTTTTGAGAAAGAAGACTCCGAGGGCGATCTGCTTCGACCTTCTGAACCAAATGGAGAAGGCGGATCGCCATCCCGATCATCTCTTAAGCGACTCCTTCAAACAGTACCGGCACCTCACCTCTCTCGATCGAGCCTTTCTCACAGAATTGACCTATGGGGTCCTCCGATGGAGGGAGAGGCTCGACTGGTCCATCCGCCATCTCTCAAAGATTCCTTTCGAAAAGATTGAACCGGAGACACTCAACCTCCTCCGTCTCGGACTCTACCAGATCGAGTTCCTGACACGAACCCCGGCTTCAGCCGCAGTGAATGAGTCCGTCGAGTTAGCCAAAAGGTCTCGAGGTTCAGGAGGGGGCGGCTTTGTCAATGCCATCCTCCGTTCTTTTCTCCGGAAGAAAGAAGAAATTCCCTATCCGAAGATCGATCAGGACTCCGCCCTTCATCTCTCAGTCATCCACTCCCACCCCCTCTGGTTGGTCCGGCGATGGATCGAGGAGATGTCCATTGAAGAGACATTGAAGGTCTGCGCATTCAATAATAAGATTTCTCCGCTTTTCCTCCGGACCAATACCTTAAAGATGGGCAGGGAAGAATTGATTGAGAGATTGAGAAAAAGGGGGTTGACGGCCATCCCAACCTCTTTTTCGTCGGAAGGGATTCTGCTGGATGATCCTCCACCCGTCTCTGAATTGCCTTTTCTCAATGAAGGTTTTTTCATCATTCAGGATGAGGCTTCTCAACTGGTCACCTCTGTCCTGGATCCGAAATCAGGAGAGAGCATCCTGGATGGTTGCGCCGCACCCGGAGGGAAGACAACCCACGTCGCTCAAAGGATGGGAAATGAAGGAGAGGTTTATGCCCTGGATCTCACCAAAGATAAGTTGGCCCTGATCGAAGAGATGTGCCAAAGATTGGGGATAATGATTGTGAAGACATTGAAGGGAGACGCAACCCAATCCCTTCCCGTTTTAGAGGGGATGACATTTGACCGCGTCCTCGCCGATGTTCCCTGCTCCGGATTCGGAACGCTCCAGAAGAACCCGGATTTGAAGTGGAGAAAGGGGGAGGAAGACATCAGGCGATTGAGCGAACTGCAGTTGGCGATTCTTACTCATCTCTCAGGGTATGTGAAAAGCGGGGGCGTCTTCGTCTACAGCACCTGCACGATCTTCCATGAGGAGAACGAAGGAGTGGTTGAAAATTTTCTTAAGGGCCACCCGAAATTTCAACTCGATCCGATGGCCGACGTTCTGCCGGAGAAGTGCTATCCCCTCATCAAAGACAAATACCTGAAGACCTTTCCCCCGAAGGACGGAATGGATGGGTTCTTTGTTGCGCGAATGATCAAGAAAGATTAGGGAGATCGGGTGATTGGGATATGGGGAGAGATGGAGAATTTTATTGAATTTACACGACAACTTAATTATGATCATTTAATAAATTGCCAAAACAATCTTCCTGCCAAATATCTTCTTCTTTCCTCCACGGGAAGAGACGAGGCGAGACGAGAGGGGAAGAAAGGAGTAGAAGTGAAGAAGATAGCGCCTTCGATTTTATCCGCTGATTTCAGCCGGCTCGGCAGGGAGGTGCGGGCTGTTGAGAGGGCAGGGGCCGACCTCCTCCATGTCGATGTGATGGATGGGCATTTTGTCCCCAATATCACCATCGGGCCTCTGGTGGTGACCGGTTTGAGGAAACTGACCTCTCTTCCGCTGGATGTCCACCTGATGATCGAAGAACCCGAGCGATATATCGAAGCCTTTGCTCAGGCGGGGAGTACCTGGCTGACGATTCATGCTGAAGTCTGTCCTCATCTCAAGCGGATGATTAAGAAAATCCGCAAGTTGAATGTGCGACCAGGTATAGTGCTCAATCCTTCAACTCCATTAAAAAGGCTCTATCCCGTCCTCGAGGAGATTGACCTCGTCCTTCTGATGTCGGTCAACCCTGGGTTCGGAGGACAGGCCTTCATCCCGAACGTTCTGAAAAAGGTCGAACAGTTGAGGAAGATTATCGACCGGAACTGCTATTCCCTGGAGATCGAAGTAGACGGCGGAATCAAGTTAGAGAATATCGGAGAGGTTTCCAGGGCGGGCGGAGACATCTTTGTTCTGGGAACAGGGATTTTTAAGACCGAGGACTACAAAGAGACCATTCAAAAATTGAGAAGAGAGACCGGATCATAAACCACCCCTTGATGTTTCATTGGGCTTGTCATTCCTGTGAAGACAGGAATCCAGATTGAAAAGACTCGATTCCCCCCATATTCGATACGGGGCAGGCTTAATCAAGTGCGGAATGACACAACGGGTAAAGTCATTTCTGCAACAACACATTAGAAAGCAGAGAGATATTATGAAAAAGATTATTCCTGGAGCCATCTGTTTTATTCTACTTCTCCTGGCTTCCCCCGGTTTTGCCCAGGAGGATAAGATTGTCCGGGTTGCTATTGAGACGGCAAGGGCCCATATGCAGATACCGAGGGAGATGGAAGTCCGATTTATCGAAAAGAAAAAAAGCCCGATCCCCGGCTTCTATTCGGTGAAGATACTGGTTCTGGCTCCGGACCGAGAGATGCCTGTTATCGTCTATGTGGATGAAGCCTGTGAAAAGGTCATCCTGGGTTCCCTCATTATCAAGGGTGAGAATGTGGCCCTGAAGGAGGCAGGAGAATCAAGACCCCGGAAGTTTGATATGGGTCAATTTGAGATCGAAAAATCCACTTTCCGGGGAAATCGAGAGGCAAAGGTGACGATCGTCGAATTCTCAAATTTCCGATGTTCCTATTGCCAGCTCTCCTGGGCGAAGATGGAGAAGATGCTGGAAAGGCATCCCCAGATGATCAGGTATGTCTTCAAACATTTTCCCCTTAAATCTCTCCAGGGGTCTTTTGAACTCTCCGAGATTGCGGCCTCAGCCCAGGTTCTGAGTGATGAAGCCTTCTGGATGATCCACGACTTCTTCTTCTCTCCTGAAGGTCAGATGACCGTCAGAGAGGAGGTTAGCGTTGTCACCAGAAAGGTTGAAGAGATTCTGCGAGGGAAAGGCTTTGATGTGAAGATCTTCAAGGCAGCGCTCGAAAGCGGAAGAGGAAGGAAGAAGGTGATGGAGGATATCGATGTCGGAAATAAAGTTCCCATCATGGGAACGCCTTCCATCATCATCAATGGTGATTTTATTAACGAAGAGGTCACCGATCAGGTGCTGGAACGGTATCTGAGAAGATAATAACCTTTCCTTCAAAATCCTTGTTTAATAAAATAATTACAATCAGTTAGGGCTGCCTGATTTTTAGGCAAAATGGTCGGGGCCATTACTGTCAAGAGGGGGAGGGTCTGATTCCACAACCATTCCACAAAGATTGTGGATTTCGAAAAAAACCTTTTTGAAACAATCTCTTTTAACCCGAACAACCTGCTACGATGGTTTTGTTATCTGCATATTATAAAAATACATTCATCATCAAGATAAAGATCGATGGGTGAGATCAGAGGGGACGTCCATAATATTATAAGAATCTTTAACGGGATTTAGGTCATCCATAGAAAGTAGACGCATTCTAATTGCGGATTTCGGCCTCCGGCTCAGGCTCCGCCCCAGAGGGGCTCCTGCCCCGGAGGGAGAGCCCTCTGGGGCGGAGAGAATGCGGAATTTAAAACTAATAATAGCCTGGTGCAGAACTTCGTGAGTAGCTGAGTAATTAGGCCATTAGGTTATTGGTAAACCTTAAAGAAGAACTGACACGCCTGACTGAATTTTTCAGTCAAATACTCCAAGCAATCTGACTGGCCGGCAAGGTGCGTTGCCGAGCACACAATCTGAGGTGATATTTACCCCGTTAGAAATGTTGCCCCGCTGCTCTGCAGTCCCGCCTGCGGCGGGATAACACTCTAGAATAATTAAGCGGGGTCTAATGCCCTGCTCGGTTTCGAGTCGCAACGACTGGAATTTCTAACGGGGTGAACCTTTCCGGGAAGCACCATTTTTTTGAATTGCTTCCATTTTTCAGTCAAACTCTGTCGCCTCCACTGACTAAGTTACTGAATTGTCTCTTTAAACCGGGTTAAATTGGTCTTGACAGAAGTTAACATTCAGGTTAACATCATTTTGTGAATAGAACCGTTATCTTCCATAAGACTGTTGATGGCAAATGTCCTGTACAAGAGTTTCTCGATTCTTTGCCTGGAAAAGTCGCGCAGAAGATCGTTTGGGTTCTCAGGTTGTTGGAAGATCTAGAGATTGTCCCGTCTTTCTATTTTAAGAAGCTTGTTGGAACTGAAGAGATTTGGGAGTGCAGAATCCAATTTGGCTCTAATGCCTATCGCATCTTTTGTTTCTTTTTAAATAATTCGGTTTTGCTAACCCATGGATTTGTTAAAAAAAGTCAAAAGACTCCTGCCCGTGAGATAGAGAGGGCAGAAGCCTATCGAAGAGATTTTTTAAAAGGAGGGTATAAATGAGTGACCTGAAGAAATATATCAAAGAGAGGAAAAAGAGAGACAAAGCATTTGCCAAAGGCTTTGAGGAAGGGTACGAGCAGTTCAAAATTGGGGTCGTGCTCCGTCAGGCTCGTGAAGAGGCGGGAATAACCCAGGAGGAGTTGGCTCGTCGTCTTAAGACCAGGAAGACTGCCATTTCAAGAATTGAGAACCATGCAGAGGATATCAAGTTATCCACCTTAGAACGCGTTGCAGGGGCCTTAGGGAAACGCTTACAAATCAGTATTGCCTAAAATTAAGTTTCGCTTCGGGGTCCTCCATAAAAAAGTTGGCTCATTCAAATGCGGATTTCAGAATGCGGCCTCCGGCTCAGGCTCCGCCCCAGAAGGGCTTCTGCCCCGGAGGGAGAGCCCTCTGGCTCGGAGAGAATGCGGAATTTAAAACATTCGAAAAGAAAGATTCCCTCGGCGAAAACTTCCGCGTCCTCAAGTAAATAGCTCACGGAATCACCTATTTTACGGCACCTGTCAAGAGATAAAATTATTTCTAATATAATAGAAAAAGGGACAGTCCACTTTTTCTTTCATTGGTTGAGAACAGAGGCAGAACCGGGTCACTGCTCGATGCAAGGCCCGGTCCTGCATGGCTTTCTTCCTAATTCCTCGGATATCCCGGCGGATAGGGTGCATATTCGTCTTCATCCCAAAGCCTGTTTTTCGGCTCCTGCCTGCAGTTTAGAATTCCTTTCCTGCACAAGACCTCACGCCATTCGTACTTAACGAGCATTTTCTGAACCGGCGTATGCTCGGGTTCGAAGGCAACCCTTATGGTGGGTGAGTACTGTTCATCGCCAAAACCCGTACCGGCGCTTTCATCCCTGGCTACTCCCGCTTTGCTCCTTGCAGAGCTCTCGGCTGACGGCGCTGCGGGTGTGTTGTCCAATCTCTTCTGTTCGTGCAGCGGTCTTGGCCGTTCTTTTTCCCGGTAGATTGCGACGGCGATGATGCCCATGGCACTGGAATCGGTGAAGGTCCTCATGGCATAGGAGTCGGCCAAATCGGTGAAATAGAATTTGTGCACCTTATCGCTGGCGGTCCGCCACCCGTCATATTGGCCATGCTCGTAGCTGTTTACGATGTACATGTCTTCGCTGTTTTTGAGATCCGATTTCTTCCCTGAAATGATGTTCCTGCCGTCAACGGCGATAACCACGCCGATCCGCTCGGGGGTCATATTGCGTATGACAATGCCGTAGTTCTCGCCTCGTCTCGCCTCAAGGTACTTTTTGATGATATGGGTCCCTCCATTCCAGAAATCCTTGTGCGGGATGCTCAAGAGAGTACCTCCGCTCTCCGAGACGACCATGAGGCTTACTTCTCCCCTTAACCTGTCCCCGCCGTGAGAGTTTGCGGGTACTGCCGATGCTATCATGATGGCTGCAATGATTAATACCATTAAGTAACGCATAATATTCCTCCTTTCTGTTTGGTCTTTAATTTATTAGACAACAGAGGGTCAGGAAAAGTTCCCAAGAAGGGTTTGAGGTCGCCCTTCAAGCCTTCAAAATTCAATTAATCATGCAAAATATGCGAGTCTTTTTAAAAAGGGTTCATCCATAAAGAAGTTGGCCCAATCAACTAAAAGAAGATGGGGAGACACGGAGATAGGGTGATGGGGAGACAAAGTCATTCGATGAGTCACAAAGAATACCTCAAGAGCGCAGAGCTCAAAGCTGAAAGCTTAAGGCTCTTGACATTGCGTACGGTTTAGTGTACGTTACCTATTGAGGTGATCCATATGACAACGATTAAGGCGACAGAGGCCAGGGCAAAGCTTTATAAACTGCTTGACGAGGCTGGAGAATCTCACGAGCCGATTCAGATCACGGGTAAGAGGTCAAACGCTATCTTGGTCTCCGAGGATGACTGGCGATCGATTCAAGAGACGTTGTATCTCTTATCGATTCCCGGTATGAGAGAATCCATTCGGAAGGGTCTCACGACGCCTGTTAAAAAGTGCAGCGAGAAGCCTGGATGGTGAAGTGGAGGATTGTCTATACCAGGCAAGCCCAGAAGGACGCAAAGAAAATTGCGGCCGCTGGCCTGAGGCAGAAAGCCGAAAAAATACTTGAAATTCTCTCTAAAAATCCGTTTCAAACCCCTCCACCCTTTGAAAAGCTGATCGGAGACCTTTTCGGAGCTTATTCCCGTCGCATCACCATTCAACACCGCCTTGTGTACCAAGTCTTGCAAGAAATAAAGACCGTCAAGGTCATCAGGATGTGGACTCATTACGAATAGGTGATTGGGGCGGCATCGATAAAGAAGTTGGACATTTCAAATGCGGATTTCGGATTGCGGAATTCGGAGTTGAAAGCATTTAAAACAAATCTTTCTATGCGGATTGCTTAAAGATTAATGTTCCCACCAACAAAAAAAGGTTTAACCCCCATGACCTCTTAGCGTTTTTCCCCTTCGCTAAATTTGATGACCACGATTTCGGGTTTTGTATCGATGCGCATGGGAGGTCCCCAGGTTCCCACCCCGCTGGAGGTATAAATTAGAAAGTCGCCAAATCTTTTCAATCCGTAATCGTAACCCTTGTAGATCCATGAGGTGATCAACCGGAAGAGGAAGACTTGCCCCTGGTGCGTGTGACCGGAAAGCTGAGCAGAGATTCCCTGATCCCTGGCGATCTCCAGATCGAAAGGGGCGTGTTTTAAGAGGATGCTGGGTTTCCGACGGTCGATCTTCATCCTCTGCAGGATCGTCCTAAACTGTTCCTGATTTCTCGAATCTCTGTAACCGACGCCAATGATCTGCAGACCATCGATCTCCACTTTTTCATTATCCAGGACACGTATTCCCGCACGTCGCACGGCCTGGAGGTACGGGGTGTTGTCATAGAATTCTTCATGATTGCCGGTGATGAAATAGGAGCCGTAAGAGGAAGCGATCTGCGACAGGGGCTCGACCATATGACTGAGGTCCATCGCCTCCCCGCCGTCATAGAGATCGCCACCGATAAAGACAATGTCCGGACGAAGATCCTGGATCCTCTTCGCAATGTGTTGAGCAAACCGGTAATTCCTCACCTGACCTAAATGGATGTCGCTAATCCAGACAGCAGTCTTGTCTTTCCAGGTGGTGGGTAGATTGGGAAGCGGAAGGTTCACTGTTTTGATACGGATGACCCCGGCATTCCTGAACCCGTAAAGGCTTGCGATGAGGGCGATCCCGATCAGGATGATGATCAAGATCCTTCGATCTAAGGGGAAGTGGAATAATTTCATCGCGCCGTAAATGATCCAGGAAAGGACGGATGCAAGAACGAGGAGGTACAGAATCCCCAGCCACGATACGGAGGCTGTGTAAAGGTTTCGCACGAGAAGGTTAGAGTAATTAAAGGAGAAAAGGGACGAGGCGACGAGGCTGATGGATAAACCACCCACGGCGACCCGCAAGATCCAGAGCTTCGCCGGATGGGCTACTCCAAAAAAAGGGACCAGGGTTTTGTATAAAAACCAGTGGCCTAAAAAGAGGATCGATTGGACAATTCCGATAAAGAGGACGAAGCGCATAATAATTAACCCATATTAACGGAAAAATCTCCAGACCGCCATTATTATTCTCCCCTTGGAGACTGTATCGCAAGTCCGTTCATGGTTCGATAGGGCCTGTCCTGAGTGAACCGTTCGTCCTGAGCGTGTCGAAGGGCGAACGGCTAATTGCGGCACAGTCTCTTGCGGGGGAGGATGAAGGTGGGGGGATGCTGAGCGGTAGTTTATTTTAAAAACATAGGACACTTCCTGGGGGAGGTCTTATATTAGAATATGAATTGCGGAATTGGGATGATGAGGAGAAGAAAATGTTGAATCCTATCGGCGCAGGGCATAGAATAGGGGGCAGTGTGTTCCCGGAGGAGAAAGGCAGGATCGAAGGGAGATCAGAAGGGCGGGGTAGTCATGGGCAATGTTGAGAAGAAAGGGCGATTCCTGGTGGTTGGTGATTACCCTGAACTTGAATCCTTCTTTGTCAATGAGGTTAAGGCAATTAGAGAGGAGGAACCCTTTAACCCCCTCCTCATCCTTGTCTCCTCAAAACTCCTCGGACTTCACCTCCGGAGACTCCTTGCCGAGCAGGGAACGCCTCATTTTAACCTTCGATTCAAGACCTTAGAAGAGTTTGCAAGGGAAATCAGCCTTCCCCATCTTCTCCATCAGGGGAAAACCGAAATCCCCTCCCACGCCGATGAACTCCTCATCGGCAACATTTTAAAATCATTGGCTTTACAGGACCAAGGGTTCTACTTCCGTGACATATCAGACCGACAGGGATTCCACAGGGCCATTCTTGCCACCCTGAAAGACCTGAAAGACGGTTGCCTTTCACCGGGTGACATAGTGCCCCTTCTTGAGAACCGGAAGGTTAAAGAGCACCTCCATCATTCGAAGCTGAAAGATCTGTCGCGCCTGTGGGAAGCCTATGAGGAGAGGTTAAAGAAGCTCCATTGGTACGACGAGTCCGATCTCATGATGAAGGGATCTCAATGGGTAAGAGATTCGTCTCAACTCAAGGAGACACCGAAGATTCTTGTTTATGGCTTTTATGACTTCAACACCGTCCAGAAAAAGTTTCTCCGGGCCTGTTTTAGTGATCGAGAGGCCACTTTCTTTCTTCCCTATGAATCCACCCCTGCCTTTGAGTTTGTAAAACCGGCCATGGACTGGCTCAGAGAGAATGGTTTTAAAGAAGTTAGTGCCAGAACATCGAAAGCTCAGCCGCGGCAGGCATTCCTCGACCATCTGTGCCGGCATCTCTTCAAGAGCGGAGAAGAGGTGAAGCCCTCTCCGGATGTCCTTCAGATCATCTCTGCGCCTGGTGAACCGAGAGAGGTTCGAGAAATCATAAGGATGATGCGCCAGGTGTCGCAGAAGAGAGGGATTCCTCTCCACGAAATGGGGGTCTTGCTTCGCTCCCCCCGGGACTATTTCCGGCTCTTCCGCGAGGCTTTCGATGGATTGGGGATCGATCCTTACCTCAGAGACGGGCTTCCGTTCATTGAAACTGAGGCCGGCCGAAGCCTCCTTTTACTTCTGGATATTATAAAAAGGAATTTTTCAAGACAATCCGTCATGGAATTCGCCACCTTTGCCAGAATCAATCCCTCTCTTCTCACGAGCCAGGGAGAAGAGCCCCTTTATCCTCCCCAGTGGGATGCCATTTCCATCCAGGCAGGAATTGTGGAAGGGGAGAAAGAGTGGGAGGAAAGGTTGGCACGGCTTAAACAGAGCTGGAAAGAAAAAACAGAAACAGATGGCGGAGAGGGTGAAGAGAAGAAAGGGATCTCCAAAGAAAATTTAATCGCCCTTGATCAATTAATCGAGTTCATAAAGAAACTTTCTCGGTCTCTCAAGGAATTGAAGACCTCAAATTCGTGGGGCGGACATGTGAAGGGGCTGATCAAGGCTTTTGAATCCCTTGTGGAACAGGGCGACGAGAGCCTCCTCATTAAACAGGCCATCAGAAGATTATCTGAACTGGATGACACTGGTATTCCTCCCTCTCGGGCGGATTTTGCACGACTGGTAGAGGAGGTATTAGAAGAAGAGGTCCTTCCCATCGGAAAATTCCAGAGAAATGGGCCGACCGTGGGCAATCTGATGGCAGCCCGCGGGGTTCCTTTTAGAATGATGATCCTTCCGGGAGTCGTTGAGAAGTCATTCCCTCCGCCCATCCGGCAGGATGCAATCCTTCTGGACCAGGAGCGGAAAGCGCTTAACCTCGCTCTTAGCGGAAAAGAGACGAATCCATTGCCTTTCAAGGCGGAAGGCCGTCTGGATGAGGAACGTCTCCTCTTTCGGCTTGCCACAGGTGCGGCAAAGGAGAAGCTGATCCTTAGCTTTCCGCGCATTGAGATCGGAACGGGCAGGGAACGCTTACCGTCCTCCTTCTTACTCGCCACTGTAAAAGCCATGACCGGAAGGAGCATCAACTTCCAGGAATTTGAGAAGTTTCAGGGCTTCAGCCGCCTCTCCTTGTCCGAAGTGGGGGTGAGCAACCCGGAGAAGGCCCTGGACGAGGTCGAGTATGATCTCTCCATAGGCCAGAGAGAGATAGGGAAGAAGAGACTGGAGGCCATGCTCTACCTGAAGGAGATATCCCCTTTTTTTGGAAAGGGCCTCCGGCTCGAGTCCTCGCAATGGGAGAAGAATACGTTCACTCCTTTTGAAGGGATTGTCTCTTCAAAGGAAGCCTGCAAGATTCTGAAGGAATGCCATTCCATTTCAAAGAAGAGCATCTCCCCAACCCGGCTCGAAAACTACGCCTCCTGCCCCTATCAATATTTTTTAAAGGTGATCTTAGAGATCGAGCCGCTCACAGAGCCTGAGAAAGTCAGCAAGATCAGTCCTTCCGACAAGGGAAAACTCATCCATTCCATCCTCTATAAGTTTTTTACCGACCTGAAGAAAGCAAAGGGAGATCGTTTCTCTCTGGAGCAGAAAGACCTGGAGAGGTTGCTCAGGATAGCCAAAAAAGAATTCATCGAATTTGAGCAGAGGGGGGTCACGGGTTACCCCATGTTCTGGGAGGTTGAGAAGAAGAGCATCCTCGACGACCTGATCCATCTCTTTGATGAGGAGATGAGGAATAAAGATTTTGTCCCCGCCTATTTTGAGGTGAGCTACGGGATGAAACTCCCTGGTTCTCAGAGGAGTGAAATTTCTACGGAGAAACCGATTTTAATCACTCTGGGAGAACAGGAGATCTCTTTAAGGGGGAGGGTTGACCGGATCGATCTGAAAGAGGAAGGAGGAAAAGTCAAGGCAAAGGTGATCGATTACAAAAGCGGCGTGGCTTATGCGAAACCAAATGATTTTCAGGGAGGCACAACCTTGCAGCTTCCCCTTTATCTCTTTGCCTCCGACTATTTGCTTAAGGTTCTCCGCAAGGACATGGAGGTGGAATGTGCGGAATATTATTACCTCCAGGAGAGGAGGAAGAAAAGGCATGTCCCTTTTGAATCCTCCGAGCTGGAGAAAAGAGAGGAAGATCTTCACAACATCATCAGGACCATTACCGGAGGCATTGAAAATGGGATGTTCATCGCCAACCCAAGCAATTTTTGTCGAAATTGCGATTTCAAATTGGTCTGCGGAACCTGGGGTCGTTTCCTCTTCGATCGAAAGAAGACGGATCCAAGGGTGAAGGAGTATCTCAAGATGAGGGAAGGCGAAGGGGAAGACGAAAAGGATGGGGAGGAAGAGGCATGAAACCTGAGGTCAGACTGGCGGACCAGGAGGATCGGGACAGGGCAGCCAACGACCTTTCAGAAAGCTATATCATCGAAGCCGCTGCCGGGACAGGCAAGACTACTGTCCTTGTCAGACGCATCCTGAACCTGATCCGGGAAGGGGAGGCCAACCTTGAGGAGATTGTGGCCATCACGTTCACGGAAAAGGCGGCCGGTGAATTAAAGGTGAAATTGCGTGAAGAATTGGAAAAAGCTGTCTTGGCGGCCAGCCATTCGGCCCAACAGCATCGTCTGACACAGGCCCTCTCTGCCCTGGAGCGGATGCAGGTGACCACCATCCATTCTTTCTGTGGTTCCCTCCTTCGAGAAAGGCCTGTGGAGGCTCGACTCGATCCGAACTTTGAAGTCGCCGATGAGCTTACCGCTTCCCTTCTCCGTACGGATGTCTGGGAAGAATGGCTGGCGAAGGAGATGGACACTGTTCATCCCGGATTGGGAAAGGCAGTGCTGTTGGGGATCACCACAAGGCAATTAGAAAAACTCGGGCAGGTGATGTTGAACCATCGGGATGTCCTGGACTACCTCCCATCTTTAGGTTCTAAATCAGAAGGGACAACGGATCGTTTTATTATATTCCTGAAGGACCGGATGAAAGAGCTGAACCCTTTAAAAGTCCAGTGCAAAAAACCGGACGAGGACAGGGCCTTTCAGAAAATCGAAGAGCTAAATGAACAGAGGGTTGAGCTTGAATGCCTTTCCAGCGAGGAGGAAAGGGAGGTCTTTATCTTTAGAAAACTGTCGATCGGATCGACAGAGAGGCTCGGCGCCCAGACCAAATGGAAAAGCAAGGAAGACCTTGAAGAGGTCCGAAAAGTGCTCAAACAGATTTCTGGGGCTGTTGATGAGGTGAAAGCCAACATTGCTGATTTGGCTTTAACCGGATTAGCCAAACGTTTAATCAACTATGTCGAAGCCTATCAAAAAGCAAAGCAGGAGCGAAATTATCTCGACTTCAATGACCTCCTTCTCTACACGAGGCAGATGCTCAAGGATCATATCGAAGTCAGGCAATACTTTTGCCAGCGTTATAAGTTCCTGCTCGTCGATGAATTTCAGGATACAGACCCCCTTCAGGCAGAGATCGTTTTTTTCCTCTCAGAGATGGACAAAAAGACGCCTGCCCTGAAGTGGAGCGATGTGAAGGTATCGCCCAAGCGCCTCTTTCTCGTGGGAGACCCGAAACAGAGCATCTACCGATTCCGTAGGGCTGACATAGAAATGTATGAAGACGCCAAGAGGGGGATGGGCTCGAAGAGGCTCCTGACCATCTCTCAGAACTTCAGGTGTGCTCCATCCATCATTCGGGCGGTCAATAAAGTTTTTGGAGAACTCATCCAGCGCTCAACTCATGGAGACTACCAGCCGGAGTATGTGTCGCTCCATTTCGGCCGCAAAGAAACGACCCTCCCGCCTCAGCACGGCCTCATTTTTCTCTATCCTCCGGAGGACAGGAAATTTGTGATCAACAGCGTGGAAGAACAGAGAAGATGGGAGTCCCGATGCATTGCCTCATTCATCCAGAGAGTGGTCAGCGATGAGAAATGGCAGGTGTGGGATGAGTCTCTTCAGTCGTTGAGACCTGTCGGGCTCAGGGATATTGCCATCCTGATGAGGACCTACCGCCCCCTGGAATATCTTGAAAATGCACTTCGATCCTATGATGTGGACTACAGGGTCGTCGGGGGAAGGTATTTTTATAAGAGGCAGGAAGTGGAGCAACTCCTTGCCGTGCTCCGTGCCGTTGATAACCCCCACGACAAGGTGGCCCTCATGGCGGCCCTGCGATCTCCCTTCTTCGGAATTTCTGATGAAGAGATCTTTATCTTCCATCAAGAAGGAGGAGCGCTGAATTACCTTCAGGAGGCGAAGGGGACGCTCCTGGAGAAGCCTCTGCATCTCCTGCGAGAGCTTCACGAAATGCGGAACCAAACCAGTGTTGCGGCTGTCCTCCACCGGCTTTATTTGGCAACGAGTGGGCTGGTTCTCTTTCTCCTCAAACCCCAGGGAGAGCAGAGAGTGGCAAACCTGCTTAAGGTCGGCGATACGGCCAGGGCACTGGCAGAACGGGGGATGCTCAGTTTCAGAGGTTTTGTTCGGTGGCTGGCTGAGCGGCAGGAGGAGGAGGCTGAGGAGGAAGAACCGCCAACACTTGAAAGGGGCGATGACTTTGTAAAACTGATGACCATCCACAAGGCAAAAGGGTTGGAGTTTCCTGTGGTCATCCTGACCGACCTTGCGTACAAGGGAAGGGAAGGAAGGGATTTTATCGTAGACCGCAAGGGCCAGAGGATCGCCATCAAGGTGGGGAGCCAGAAGGAACAATTCTGGACAAGAAATTTCGAAGACCTGAGCGAATGGGAGGAGATCCGAGGAGAGGCAGAAGAGAGACGTCTTCTCTATGTGGCGACGACCCGAGCCAGGGACTTTTCCGTTCTGCCTCTTTACTGGGTAAAAGAGAAGAATGGGGAGCCCCAGGTGCCTGAAAAGAGTTTCCTGAAATATGTTCAGGATTATTTTCCAAGGCCTAGTGAAGTTTCCTTCGGGCAGTGGAAGGAAGACTTCCTGATCTACGACACAAAGAAGCTTGAACTTGAGCTTGAGGGGAGTTCCGCATTCAGGACAAGACTGAATCCTGAGATGGAGGGAGGGGAAGATTCTAAACGAATTCTTTCCGAAAGGAATAAGTGGAAGGATTCTCAGGAGAAACTGACAAAGCAAGCAAGTGAGGGCCGTCCAATCACTACAGCCACGGAGAAGGTCTCAGAATTTGAAAAGGATGACGAATGGGGAATGTCACCAGTGACCAAAGGAGAAGGAGCCATCTTTGGGAAACTTATTCACCGTCTTTTTGAGAAGATGGACTGGAGCCGGTCTGGTTTGCTTGAAAAGATGGCAGAGATAGAAGGGAAAGATCTTGGAGCAACAGGACCCATGATAAAAAGGGCAGGGGAGATGGTTAAGGAGGCGATCCATTCTCCACTCCTTCAGAGAGTTATAAAATCGGACAATTACCAGAAAGAAGTTCCATTTACTTATAAGAATAATGGAACTATTTTTGAAGGAGTCATGGATGTGGTTTTTAGGGAAGGGGATGGGCTGGTGGTTCTGGATTTTAAGACGGACTTAGTAGAGAAAGATAACTTAAACTCAAAGATCGAACATTATAAACCCCAGGCGAAAGTTTACTCGGATGCAATTAAGACCATCTTTGGTCAACCTCCCAAAGAGGTGATTTTGTTTTTTCTTCATCTGATGGAGCCGGT
>DYHU01000021.1 GCA_020724025.1 Syntrophorhabdus sp.
TCTCCTTCAAAGACGACATGGCCTCCCTCTCTTCCTGCTCCAGGACCAAGGTCAATGATCGAATCAGCCGAGTGGATGATGTCCGGATCGTGTTCCACCACGACAATCGTATTACCCCTGTTTCGAAGATGTTGAAGCGTCCGTAAAAGACGATGAGTATCCCTGGCGTGAAGACCAATGCTTGGTTCATCCAACACATAGAGTGTTTCGGTGAGAGAGGCTCCTAATGCCCTTGCCAGAGTAATGCGCTGGTATTCGCCACTGGAGAGGGTGCGTGTCTGGCGGGACAGGGTTATGTATCCCAGTCCCACATCAGCCATGAATTTAATCCGGTCATTGATTTCTTTAAGGAGACGCTCTCCCACCCTCTTTTGGTACTCCTTCAACGGTATGCTTGAAAAGAACTCCTGGAGTTCCGAAATGGGCATTTGACAGAGCTCCGAAATGCCTTTTCCGGCCAGGCAGACATAGAGCGCTTCTTCTTTGAGCCGGGACTCGTGACAGGTGGGACAAGGGGTATAGGCCCGGTATTTACTGAGAAAGACCCGGTAATGGACTTTATATCGTTTTCCCTCCATCCATTCGAAAAAGCCTTTCAGACCGATAAATTCCCCTTTTCCGTTGAGAAGGATCTCTTTTTGATTGGGATGAAGTTCTTGAAAGGGTTTTTGAGTTGGGATACGATGCCGGCGGCACGCCTCCCACAGATACTCATAGAGGTCTTGATAGGCAGGAGTGTTCCAGGGAGCAAAGGGTTTCTCTTTCAAGGTCTTTTTCGTATCGGGAATGACTTTCTGCCAATCGATTCCAATCACTCTGCCAAAGCCCTGACAGGTTGGACAGGCGCCGACCGGGCTGTTAAAGGAGAAGAGGAGAGGTTCCGGTTCCGAGAAGGTTCTTCCACATCGGTTGCAGGAATAGCTCCGGTTGAAGGCCATCCTCTTTCCATCTTCTCCGATGATCTCAACCTTTCCGCCCCCTGTATGGAATCCATTCTGGATGGCTTCGCTGAGCCTCGATCTATTCTTTTCCTCGGATGACAATCGATCGATGAGCAGAAGAATTTGTCGGCGGCCCAAGAGAAAAGAAGAAGGGAGGGTTGTAAGGTCAAGCACCTCTCCTTCTTCCCAGATTCGAAAATATCCATTTTTAATAAGTTCTTTTGCCTTGGCTTCTGAGTTTTCATCCTCAGTCCATGAGAGCGAACTGAGAATGGACACCTTCTTTTTAGGATATTCGCTCAGGATGGTTTCAGAAACGGTTTCGACGGTATCTCCTGAAACCTTGATCTGACACTGGGGACAAAAAACTTCTCCGATTTTAGCGAAGAGGAGCCTTAAGTAGTCGTAAATCTCAGAGGCTGTTCCCACGGTAGATCGTGCATTCTTCACGGTGTTCCTCTGTTCAATGGCAATTGCAGGAGGGACCCCATGAATGGCCTCCACATCAGGGCGGTCCATTTTCTCTAAAAACTGACGGGCATAGGTGGAGAGGGATTCGATATAACGCCTCTGTCCCTCTGCGAAGAGGGTGTCAAAGGCAAGGGTCGATTTCCCGGAACCCGAGACACCTGTGATAACCGTGATTTTCCCTCTCGGTATCCGGCAGGAGATATTTTTGAGGTTATGAGATTTGGCTCCGATAATTTCGATAAAATTTTGCATTAGATCAATTATAATTATTTCTCCTCCCTTTCGCAAAGGGAGGCGCCGCCGTCCAGAGCCGCACTGCTCACGCCAAGCCGAGCAGTGGGACTTTGGCGCCGGACGGTTGGGAGGGATTTTGGCTTTGAAATTTCCATTGGCAAACCTTTCATTCCATAATATACTCATACCACCAAATAAAGTTCGGAGTTCGGAGAATTTATTTTTAGGACTCCCATCTCTGAACTCCGAACTCAAAACTTTAAGTAAAATGGCCTTAGCAATTAAAGCAGAGGGAATATTCAAGACTTTCCGATCAGGCTGGTTACGGAAGAAGGTCAAGGCGGTCCTGATGGGAATTGACCTTCAGATCGAAGAGGGGGAGATTTTCGGCATCCTCGGTCCCAACGGTGCAGGGAAAACGACTCTCTTATCCATTCTCTCCACCTTGCTTCTCCCTGATCGAGGAGAGGTTCAGATCCTTGGCATCGATTGTCTGAACGAAGGGAACCTCATCAGGGAGAAGATCAATGTTTCAAGTGGAAATGCAAATTTCATCTGGAGTCTCTCGGTCGAGGAAAACCTCCATTTTTATGGAATGCTCTATGGGTTAACGGGTAAAAAACGGAAAGATAAGGTCAAATCATTGATCAGCCTGTTCGATCTTGAGGAACACCGTGATGTCCCCTTTGACCGCCTCTCCACGGGGATGAAACAGAGACTCTCGCTGGCAAAATCTCTGCTGAACGATCCAGCCCTTCTTTTTCTCGATGAACCCACGGTGGGCCTCGACCCAGGTGTCTCCATACGAATTCGGGATCAGGTTCGATCAGTCCAGAAGGCAAGAGGGATGACTGTTCTTCTCACCACACACAATATGAAAGAGGCGGAATCCCTCTGCAGCCGAATTGCCTTCTTAAAAGAGGGGAAAATACTGGCTATCGGAACAGTCCAGGATTTAAAAAAGATGGTTCGAATTGGAGAGATGATCAGGATTCAATTTGGAGGAAAAATTTCAGAAGAAGAACTGGTCCGTTTTGATGGCGTGATAAACTTTTCGGTTTCCCATGGATTCTGTGAGATCATCGTGGATGATGCAGAGAGAAGGGCGGGTCCATTGGTTGCCATGCTTTCCAATGGGGGCGCCCAGATTAAAAAAATGACCCTTGAGCAGACGGATTTGGAGGATGTCTTCGTCGAATTTTCAAAGAATATTAATGAGGAAGAAGATCGATAGCCATCCCCCTGGAAAAGTAGAGAAGTCTGTTTAGAAGTTAACCCCCAAAATTAAAAGTAATAGGATTTCTCATGAAAGACATAAAGCATCCAGTATGTCGAATAATTCTCGACATACTGGACTTGTTTGTGATATAAAGGATTGTAACTTATCCAATGTCTCTGGCAAATCGGATCAATCAGTATCACAAACATGACAGGGAACTGGTGCGGTGATGATGGAGGAGATTCGGCGAAAGATATCTCAGGAAGAGTTTGATTATCAGATGCTCTTGCACTGCTTAAGGGACTATGCTCGTCCACGCGATAAAATCAGAGCTCTTCTGAGGAGTGGCGCTATCATTCGGGTTAAAAAGGGACTCTATGTGTTTGGCCCTGATTATAGCAGAGAGCCATTTTCTCGGGAGTTACTGGCTAATCTGATCTATGGTCCGTCGTATGTTTCACTTGACTATGCGCTCAGCTACTACGGCCTGATTCCAGAGCGCGTGGAAACCGTAACATCGGTGACGTGTGGTAAGAACCGTACCTTTTCAACTCCCGTGGGCCGCTTCACATACTGGTCAATTCCCCTTGATTCCTACCGTATCGGGTTTGATATCATACAGCTTGATGAAAGACGTTCCTTTCTCATGGCCACCCCTGAAAAGGCTTTGGCTGACAAAATCTGCCGTGACCGGGGTTCTGATATCCGCAACGATGAAGAATTTAAGGCATACCTTATGGAGGACTTGCGCATTGATCCTGGAGAACTGCTTCGGCTCGACCTCAGGCAACTAAAGGAAATTGCACAACACTGGCGCTCCCGAAAGATTTGGCTTCTAACCGTGTTTCTCCAGCGAAGTCAGAGAGGACGTCATGAATGAAGCTCTTGCTCGGATGATGGCTAAATATAAATGCCGCAGATTGGAAGACTATGTTAGGGCGCTTCGCGAAATCCTTCAGGAGATAGCCCTGTTGGGTCTATGGCGAAGCAAGTTTTTTGAAAAGGGCGCTTTTTACGGAGGCACAGCTCTACGTATTCTGTATGGACTTGACCGGTTTTCCGAGGATCTGGATTTTTCGCTTCTACAACCTAAATCCGTTTTTGACCTATCCGGTTATAGTAAAGCCCTTCAAACAGAGATGCAGAGCTTCGGCTTTGAAGTTACCGTGGATAGCAAAGAAAAGCGGATTCCGGTGGCTGTGCAGTCTGCATTCCTCAAGGCCAATACGCTCCAACAGCTTCTTGTCATTGAGGCAGAGAAGAAGATTGTTCGCAGAATTCCGAAAGGTCAAGTACTCAAGATCAAGGTTGAGGTTGATACCGATCCTCCACCTGGTTTCACAACAGAGGTCAAGTATCTTCTTCATCCGATTCCATTCTCTGTCCGTTCCTATATCCTGCCCGATCTTTTTGCTGGCAAAATGCATGCGATCTTGTGTCGTCGTTGGAAGAACCGGGTCAAAGGCCGTGACTGGCATGACTTTGTATGGTTCGTCTCCAGCTATCCAGAATTGCACCTTTCGCATCTTGAGGAGCGAATGATTCAAACAGGCGATTGGAAAAATAGCGAACCGTTGACGGGAGAACACTTTCACGCCCAACTTCGTGAGACCATAGAAAAAGTGGATTTAAAGAGGGCCCGGACAGAAGTCGAACCTTTTGTGAATAATCCTGATGCCTTAGCAGTGTGGTCGAAGGAGTTTTTTCTGGAGATATCCAAAAGGATCAAATTGGTCTAATGTGGAGACATTGCGCAGGTGAGAGGTTGCATCCAGTGAATTTCCAAAAAATGCTGATTCAGATCGGGGCCTTTGCGTTTAAGAACTGGATCATCACGAAGCGGAATTTCTTCAGCCTCTCGGAGATCCTCTTCTGGCCTCTGGTCGGACTCTTCTCCGTGGGACTGTTGACCGTCTTTCTCGGGCTGGATGAGTCCATGACAGGATTCATTCTGATCGGAGTCATGTCGATGAGCCTCATTCAGGTCTGCCAGATCGATGTGGCCTATGCGCTCCTCTACGATCTCTGGGCGAAATCAATGAAACATACCTTTATCGCCCCCATCCGCCCTTTTCAACTGATTTCGGGCGCCTGGCTCATCGGTATGGCACGTTCTTTCTTCGTCTTTCTATTGCTCTCCCTATTCAGTGCTATTGCTTTTGGTTTTAATTTTTTTCAACCAGGGGTTATTTCCCTCATTCTATACCTTCTGGGCCTCTTTCTCGTTGCTGTCTTGATCGGTGTGGGTGTCTGTATCCTTGTCCTTCTTTTTGGATACAAGGCGGAAGTGGCCGCATGGTCCATCACCAGTCTCATGGCATTGATTTGCGGGATATATTACCCTATCTCCATCCTTCCCTCTCCGCTTTCGGAGATTGCCCGGGCCCTCCCATTGACCTATTTTCTGGAATATTTCCGATCCTTCTATGGATTCGAGAGGGGGATCAACGACATTTTGGGCCGGGGATTCGGACTGATCGGAATTTACCTGATGATCGAAGCCCTTCTTTTCAAGGCGGTGATTCACCATGCGAGAAAGAATGGCACCTTCATTAAACTTTCAGAGTAACTTCATCTTCTTCGAGGGGAAGGGGCTCTCCGCAATGATGGCAGATCCATGCCTTTGAGGAGACTGTCTTTCCACAGGCCGGACATGGCCGGGTCAACCGTCTGGGCAATAGATGGGTGGTTCTGAAGGGTGAGACCGCCTGAGCCTTTTTGACCAGGATGAAGGTCAATATCAATCCGAAGATCCAGACGAGAAGTCCGAGAAGAAAGAACCCTCCGGATGTCCTGAATGTCCCCGCGACAATGAAAAAGTTATAAAACCAGTGAAGGGAGACGGCCAGAATAAAACCGATCCAGAGCCGGTTTCCATTTTTTTCAATCTTCGCCTTCGCCATGTAATATCCTAAGATGGCCGAGAAGGAGAGATGGGCCAGGTAGGAAAGAATGGCCCTGGGGAGGCCGACAGCGAATCCGAAACCCAGCATATATCCGACATTTTCTGCGGCCGCAAAACCCATCGCCGCTGAAACCATATAGATCATCCCATCCATCACTTCGTTGAATTGACTCGAACGGTATACCGTCAGGCGGACGGCTAAAAATTTAAAGGTTTCCTCCACTATTCCTACCCAAAGGAATAGGAAAAAAAGGTCAGGGATCAGGGGAGGGTGATGGGAGTTTGTCATCTGAAAAGGAGCCTCCAGGAGGACGGAGGGAATGGTGGAGAGAACTCCGGCAAAAAAGGCGAGGTAGATGAGACGTTCCGGCTCCTTCTCAAATTTGTCCATCCTCCGGAACCTTGCAAGCCAGAAGAGGGCGACCAGAAGGGAGAAGAGAAGGGCGATGATCACAGGGACTCCCACATCTTTTTCATCTTCTCTTTACTCATCCTGAGATAGTCCCTATCCTTAGAGAAGACTTCAATCGTCATGGTCTCGTCATAGGAGGTTTCCTTAAGGGCTTTTATGATCCTTTCGAAATCGATGATACCGGCTCCTATGGGAAGGTGATTATCCTCCTTGCCAAAATTGTCATTGGCGTGGATATGGCCGATGCGGTAACCATAGCGCTGAATAAATTCCAGGGCCCTGTTTCTATCGCCCCCAAGGTTTGCATGTCCGATGTCAAGAGCAAGACGGATTTCAGGGAAGATCTCAAAGACCTCCTGGAATTCGTGGGGCTGGGTGAGAAAAAGGGACTGGGGGAACATGTTTTCAATACAGAGGGTCATGCCGAGGCTGTTTGCCTTCTTCAGGATGGCCTCGATTGACTCCAGGCCATATCTCTTAGCCTTATCGATGACGAACTTCCCCATGCCCGTGATGTAACCCGGGTGAAGAACAACCTTTTCGATTCCCAGTTCGGTTGCGGCTTCAAGGGCCTCAACATTCTCCTGAAGAGAGGCTTTTCTCAGACTATCATAGAGGTCCGATGTCCAGACAAAGGTGGGGAGGTGCCCGGTCATTCCAATTCTGTAACGGTTAAGGAGTTCCCGGATTAAACGCTTCTGACTTAATATTTTTTGCGGAGTGGCTTCCGGCGGATCCAGAGTCAGCTCCACATAATCGAAACCCAGTTCTCCGATTTCTTCTATCTCTTTAAGGAGAGGTTTGATTGGAAAATTCATTGCGCCATATTTCATATCATCACTCCGTCATTTGTCCGTCGTCCGTGGTGAGTTCGTAGCGCCCCCATTTACTGGGGGCGAACTATTTCTCCGAATTCCTGTACGGAACGGTTTCAAACCGTTCCCTACTGAACTAAACTCCAAACTTGTTTTTTGGCTTCTCTCACCCAGATTCTTATCTTTCCTTTTCGGGGATGGGCCCTTCCCGGGGAAACTTGCCCGATTTTTTCATAAAGTTTTTCAGGGTCTTCTTTTGCGAGAACCGAGACCGAATGAACACCTATCCCTTCTAATAATTTTAGATTCTCAATGCCCAACCCTTTTAATTGAGCCAGTCGTGCCTTTTCCACCCACTGAGTGAGCTCCTCTTTTGGGATGAGAAGACGAAGGGCGAGTTCATCCCTTTCCTTTTTGAGTCGGGTTTTTGTAAGGAGATCGTCCAGGGTGGCAATTCCAACCTTTGGAAGCTCTTTTTGATACTTGGGGTCAATCCAGTAAGCATCTTTAAGACGGGTTTCAAAGGAATCGACGGTTTTTAGGTCGATGGCATTGAAGATGAGAACCGAGAAGGCAACGATCAAAACCGACGTTAAGGCTATTGTTAATGGTCTTATTTTCCTTTCTGGATTGAGTTGATGAGTGGATTCCTCCCATCCCCTTCCGTATCTAAAGAGGGAGATGAGGTTATACATGACATAAACCTGGACTGCAAATGGCGGAAAGCCAAGAAAGCCAAGAAGGGGCATTTCAAATAACTTCATCTCATCGAAGAAGGAAACGGTGTAGACCCATTTTGAACGGGTCCAGAAGTTCCAGAACTCCCAGAGAAATCCACAGATCAGGCCAGCGACGAGAAGGAGATATATTTTCCCTGGTCTTCCTTCTTCCAGATCCCTCAAAAGGGATTTCCCCCCAAAGCGATAAACAAAAGGCTCCAGGAGAAATATGAATCCTACCCAGATAAGAGGGAAAAAGTGCTGCGGAATGACAATTGAGGAGACAATGCAAAGAGTGCCCAATGCGATCAGGACATGATGGCCCCCTTGTGAGATGACCGTTCTTTTGATTGAAACATTTTTAAACAGACCAAGGGTTTCTAAAAGTTCCATAGTTTCAAATATTCCGGGGAGGACCGTTCCATAGGCGATGGCATAACCCGGCCACCGTTCGATTATGGAAGGGGGGAGGTTGATGTAGTACCAGTTCTCCAAGGAAAGGTTCGCCGCCTCGAAGATCAGCCAGATGAAGGCTGACCATGGAATCATGAGGAAGAATTCTTTTCTTCGATTGATGAGAAGGGAGTTGCCTTTCAAACGGTAGATGATCGCATCAAGGGTGAGGATGTAAGACCACCAGGCAAAACAATAGAACCAGCTATGGAAGGGTTCCACCTTCTGGAAATTGAGGATCTGGGAGAGGATGAGAAAAATGATTCCTAAAATACCATGGAGGGGAAAGACTTTTTTCATTAGAAATTAATTTAGCATATTCAAGCCCTTGAAACAATTGTTAATGAAATGCCCGGATCAAAATCGATCTTATTGACAGGCGAATTTGGAAAAATTATATTTTACTCTATTATGTATAGAAAATTGTTTTCGGGCATTATTGGGGGAATTCTCATCCTATGTCTTTTCTCTTTTTGCAACCGGCCCCAGAAGTCCGGCATAGATTTTGATCAAATTGATACCTCCGCTGATCCCGTTCAGAAGCCTTGCCCATCCAATGATCCTATCCTCATCGAGACGAAAGACGGCCAATTCGGACTCACCCCTGTGGCAGAGTATAAATTGTCTGGCATGGTGGTCAGCAAGGAAACTTATTCGGATGATTGGAACGCTAATGTATCGCCAATCGATTTGGCCATCGTCTGGGGGAAGCTAACAGAACCCGAACATAAAAAATATGTTTCTTTTAGTCAAAGAAACCGGTGGTATTTTTACGAATATAAACCGGAAAGTCCACTTGATAATTCTTATATCATCTCCCATTCTTCAAACAACCACATCATCCCCGCAAACGAGAATATCTCCCTGGCCCTCAAGACGATTCAAAAGAAAGAAAAGGTCATCCTGGAGGGTCTTTTGGTCAATTTGAAGGGGACCTTTAAAGGAGGGACGGTCCACTGGAATACCAGTTTGACACGGAAAGACACGGGAGACGGTTCTTGCGAGCTTTTTTATGTGACGAAAGTAAGAATCAATACAGATGTCTATGAGTAAGAGTAGATTAAAAACACTCGTTATATTTTAGCTCTATGAAAAAGGTTATCTAATCCCCCTCCATCCCCCTTTGTCAAAAGGGGGAATCCCGCCTTTAGCGGGACTCCTCCCTTTAGAAAAGGGAGGCGGGGAGGGATTTTAAAAGGTTTATTTCAAACCGCTAACTTGGTAAAAACACTCCAACCATTTCATTTTATAAAGGAACCCAATCAATGAAATTACACTATACTCCGAAGAGAGAATGGAAAAGTGCATCACAGCGCTCGGTCACGATGGGGAGACATGGAATGGCGGCAGCCAGTCAGTCCCTGGCTACTCTAACCGGCTATAAAATTCTTCAAAAGGGCGGGAATGCTATTGACGCGGCCGTGGCCATGGTCAGCACTCTGAGCGTGGTAGAGCCCTATAATGTGGGATTGGGCGGTGACGCCTTTGCCCTGATCTATCTGGCGAAGGAGAAACGACTGATCGGGATGAATGCGAGCGGTCGGGCTCCTTATCATGCCACTATACAGAAATTTAGAGAACGAGGACTGGATGAAATTCCGGAAAGGGGAATTTTTTCAGTTACTGTTCCGGGTGCACTTCATGGCTGGACTGAAGCCCTAAAACGGCATGGAACCTTGGCGCTTTCCGAAGTCTTTGAGGATGCAATCCATTATGCTGAAAATGGATTTCCCGTCACAGAAGTCATTGCAGGGGAATGGAAAGAGACGGAAGGCCTTCTCCGTTCTTCTGAAAGTTCATCCAGAGCTTATCTGATTGATGGCAGGGCTCCCAACCCAGCTCAGATCTTTATCAATCAGGACCTTGCACGGACCTATAAAAAGATTGCAGACGGCGGAATAGGGACCTTTTATGGAGGGGAGATTTGTGATGCCATCATCGAGACTTCCGAACGCCATCAAGGGTTATTTTCCCATCGGGACTTTAAGGATCACACGACCACCTGGGTGGAGCCCATCTCTGCGGACTACCGGGGATATACGATTTATGAACTTCCCCCCAATGGCCAGGGTTTGACTGCGCTTGAAATGCTCAACATTCTTGAAGGATATGACATTAAAACTTTGGCCCAAAATAGTCCGGAATACCTCCATCTCTTAATAGAAGCCAAAAAAGCGGCTTTCGAAGACAGGGACAGATTTATCACCGATCCGGAATTTGAAACCATTCCTATGGATCGACTTCTTTCCAAGACATATACAGATAAAATAAGAGGAAGGATTGATCCTGCGAAAGCATCGTCGCCTTCTTTTCTCTTGGCCCATGGCGAAAGTTCTGAAACAGTCTATGTGACTGCGGTGGATAAAGACAGGAATGCCGTTTCCTTCATCAGCAGTCTCTTCATGCCCTTCGGATCCGGTATTGTCGTGGATGGAACAGGGATCGTTTTACAGAACCGGGGAAAATCACTCTCTATAAACCCGGAGCACCGGAACAGGATCGAGCCTCACAAACGGCCCATGCACACCATCATTCCTGGGATGGTCTTCAAAGATGGAGCGTTTTTGATGAGTTTCGGGATAATGGGCGGGGATATGCAGCCGCAGGGCCACGTTCAGTTTTTAATCAACCTGATTGACTTTGGAATGAATCTACAGGAAGCCATGGATGTCCCAAGGATAAGACATCTGAAAGGCATGGAGGTTTATTTAGAGGAAGGTATTCCAGATGAGACCGCAGTTGCTCTCTCCCAGAAGGGGCATCAGATCATAAGAGGGTTATCGCCGATAAATCAGGTTGGAGGAGGCCAGGCTATCTTTTTAGATCGCGAACAGAAAGTCCTCTTGGGGGCCTCCGACCGCCGCAAAGACGGCTGTGCCCTGGGATATTAAATGGGAAGGGAAGATGTAATTAATGTAGTTTCTCTAACACTTCCTTATATTCCCCGTTCTCCCTGAGTCCCGCGCTTCGCGGGACTCACCACGAACGGATTGTAAAGTGATTATTGAGACGCTACCATAGATCTCATGGGGAGGATCCGATGAAGATATTGTTAATCGAACCAGCCAAAGCGTCTTTGACCATAGGCGGTGAGGATGTTTTTATCTATGAACCCCTTGCCCTTGAATACGTTGCCGCAGGGGTATCCAAGGACCACGACATTCGCTAAATTCATTGCAACAAGTTGCCAATTGTGGTATGTTACTGCTATGGAATTTAATGGTCTGGTCCGAATCATCGGTGACGAGCCTGTCTTTGAAACCAGCCTGCTTCTTGCGGGTAAGGTAAACCCGGCCGACGTCCGCCGTCAGTTGTCACGCTGGACAAAGGCAGGACGACTCTTTCAGTTTCGCCGCGGCTTGTATGCACTTGCGCCACCCTTTCAAAAAGTCAAGCCACACCCATTCCTCATCGCTAATCGCATGGTGAGAGGTTCTTACGTCAGTTGCCAATCCGCATTGGCTCACTATGGGCTCATCCCCGAGTATGTGCCCGTTGTCGTTAGTGTTACCACTGCGCGCCCTGCACGTTGGGAAACACCCCTGGGCATTTTTGAATTTCGCCATATCAAAACCGAACTGCTTCGCGGGTCTCGGCTGGTTGACCTCGGTGGAGGACAGAGAGCATTCGTTGCCTTGCCAGAGAAGGCATTATTGGATTTGATCTACCTCCATCCTGCTGCGGATGCGCCGGACTATATCCGCGAACTGCGCCTGCAAAACCTGGTACACCTGAACCTAAATGAATTGCAGCGACTGGCTGATTTCACGCGCAGCCCTAAATTGAAGCGTGCTGCTAAGTTTGTGGTTGAACTGGCGCATGTCGAAGCGAAGGAGTACGAAAGGATATGAAGGATTATCTTGCTGAACTCGTCCGAGTCAATCCGACACCTGTGCATGCGCGTAACGTCATTCGGGAGTATCTTCAAGCCCGAATTCTCGGCGGACTCCAGCGTGCGGGCGCGATGATCCCGCTCGCCTTTCACGGTGACACCGCCCTGCGTTTTCTCTATGCTACCGCACGTTATTCAGAGGACCTGGATTTTGCCCTGGAAAGAAATAAAAACCTCTATGATTTCCGCGCCTACCTGCAAACCATCAAGAGCGAGTTGACGGCAGAGGGCTACACATTTGAACTAAAGGCGAACGATAAACGGACCATACACAGCGCCTTTATTCGTTTTTCGGGCCTGCTCTATGAGTTAGGTCTCTCACCCCATCGGAGTGAAGTGCTGGCGGTCAAAATTGAAGTGGATACGAATCCTCCTGCCGGCGCCGGTCTCGCTACAAGCGTTGTCCGCCGTCATCTCACACTGCAACTCCAGCATCACGACCCTGCCTCACTCTTGGCGGGGAAACTCCACGCCATCTTGCAGCGTTCCTACATCAAGGGCCGGGATCTCTACGACTTGCTCTGGTATCTCAGCGACGCCACCTGGCCACCACCTAACCTGACATTGCTCAACAATGCCTTACGACAAACAGAATGGTCAGGGAAGCCACTGAGTGAGGACAATTGGCGTGCGGTCTTACGAAAGCGACTACAAGCAATCTCGTGGGAACGCGTGGGAGATGACGTGCGCCCATTCTTAGAACAAGGCGCTGATCCCGGCTTGTTAGTGCGTGAAAACATGATGTCCCTGCTTCATGATTACTGACATTTTTGCAAAAATGTAACAATTTCCGTCCAATTATTCATACAGTCAATCAGAATCGGTTTCCTTTTTTATTTATAATAATTCTGCAATTCCAGTAGGTTAGGGGGTAATATGTTTCGGATGGCAAGAATATTGCAGTAAATTCAAATGGTTTACAAAGTTTACAACAGCCATAAATTCAGTAATCAGATAAATTGGGTGGTGGAACAAAGGAAGGGAGCTTCGACGATGGGCTTGGTTAGAACTACACAACAAGGACTGCAAGATGGTTGGACGAGGGCCACTTTCATTCTTAGGAAGCATCATTTGGAGGAGTTAAAAGCATTGGCATACTGGGAAAGGAGAACCATTAAGGATGTAATTGATGAAGCTTTGGGGTCCTATCTAAAAGGTAAAATGATCAACCTTGGAGTAGCAGAAAAATGAAGGAAATACTTTTTTAACATTATTCCAATGTTGAATCGTATCCATGACTGTTATGGAGGTATCGGAGAGAGCGGTCGAAGAATTGAAGAATAAGCTCTCTGAGATTGAACAAATATCCTCGAATAACCCCTAACCCCTGAAGGAGTTATGGTGATCCCGGTTGGAACGAACCTCAATCTGAAGAATTTCCCATGGGTCACGATCACCCTTCTTTTTGCCAATTGGATCATTTTCATTCCTTTCAGTAGAAACCTTTATAGCATCGATTTCTGGATAAGCCGGTATTTTTGCTCCGTCCCCGGAGATCAATATCCCTGGCAGTTAATCACCTCCATGTTTTTTCACGCGGATTTTCTCCATATTCTTTTTAACTCTCTTTTCTTGTTGGTCTTTGGGCCGCCCGTGGAGGATAAACTCGGATGGAAAGATTACGTCTTCCTCTATTTTATAACTGGCATCTCGGCAAATCTTCTTCATGGGATGATGTACGGAATTTTCCTGCGAGAGGAACTTTTCATTCCATCCCTCGGTGCGTCGGGCGCCATTTCCGGTGTGATGGGAGTCTATCTGTACCGGTGCTACTATTCAAAAATAAAATTTATGATCGATCTCTTCCTACCATTCCGGATCAAACTTCCTGCCTTTATCATCCTCCCCCTCTGGTTCGCCCGGGATTTTATGGGAGGGATTGATTCCATCCGGGGGATTGGCCAGAACGTGGCATTCTGGGCCCATGTGGGAGGGTTTGCGGCTGGGTTCGGCGCCTGTAAATATCTCCATTACGAGGTTCAGGCTCGAAAAGAAAAAATGGAATTTGTGGCTGAGACCACATTGAAATCATACGTAGGATACGGCGAGGGCATCAAGGCGGCAGAAAAATTACTCGAAACGGATCCTGATAACCCGGAGCTTCACCTCAGACTGGCAGAGGTAAAAACCCGCTGGAGGGCTTCCCTCGAAGGAAAAGCCCATTATGAAAAAGCCATTAAACTCCTCCTCGAAAAAGAGCCTCAAAAGGCAATGGAGGTTTTCATCGAATATTGGGGAAAGTATTTGAATGTCCTGGAGGCGAGGCACCAGGTCAGGCTGAGCCTGTTATTAGGTAGAAACGGCAACATAGACCTTTCCGCCCTTACCTTGCAAACATTGATCAACAGCGATCAACCCCTGGATATCCACATGGAGGAGGCCTATCTTAACCTGGGAAAGATATACCGGGAGCAACTCAAACGGGGTGACTTAGCCCGATATGTTTATGAGAGATATTTACTGAAATTCCCGGAATCGGAGCACAGGCAATTTGTCGAGAAGATGCTTCGTTCTGCTCCGGAAAGGGCAATAGCTTGATTTCGAGAATGAAAAAGCTGCTAAGATCCTTTGCTGACTTGAAATATGCCCATCTTTGCATGGGCCTCCTTGTCCTCTACGGCGGTTCGTCACTTATCACTTACACAAGCCATTTTGAAAAAGTCACGGACACCCTCAAGAGGTATTGCTATGCCGATTACAACGTAAGAGCATCGCTCTTCCAAAGGGAAATCATAGAAGCGGAATTCTATAGAGAAAGATATAAGGAAAGATTAGGTTCTCTGTTTGAGGGCTCTTTTGATTATCGAGAGAAAAAAGAGATGCAACCATTTTTTGTTAAGAAAGGGTTTTTATATGATGTCTGGCAGGAAAAGAACCGAAATTCCTATCTACTGGCTCGGGTCATTAAGGAAGGACAACATAAAGCGGAGATTCCCGAAGAGGTGGTCTTTAACTATTTCATCCTCGGGAAAAAAAAGATCGTCCCTTTCTCTGAGTATGATGAGGGGCGGGAGGCAAGGGTCTTTGTGTCAGCGGGTGAGAGAGTGGCCTACATTCACATAGACAGTATGGATTCCCATCTTCGCTGGTATTTTGATTCACTCTGGCAATCGGATACTCAAACCCCCCGAGGTTTTTATAGGGAGTGGGCGGGTCTCAAAGATCCGTATACCTATTTCCTTTATCGTGACCTGCAAGAGATCTGTGAGTACATATTTCAAGGGCGGCCTTATAGGAATAAAAAGGAGGCGAAACAATACTTTATGGAAGAAGGGATGAAAATCTATCTCCCAACCATGTATGCCATGGCCGCCAGGATGATTGGGGATCAGGATTCCAATATTCGATCCGACTTCCATTATCTGAGAGCCTGCCTGACAGGTCTTTCCCTGAATCCAAACTTTACGATGTTCTATTTATTGAAAACGAACAGTCCGAATAGCTATCACCCTTTGGTAAGGAAAGGATGGGAAGACTTTGGGCAATCATTTAATATAAAATATCCGGACGAAATCACACTTGACCAAATATCAAAAGTTTCTCAAAACATTCTTGATGAACTCGTAAAAAGTCAAAAAGTAGGTTTTTCCGTCATTCCGGCGAAAGCCGGAATCCAGTTCTTTCAAGCAGTTATAAATTCTCTGGACTCCGTTTTTCAACGGAGTGACGACTTTTTACGAAACCATCATTCTTGAGAAAGTTAAAAATCCTCAATCTATTAGATTTGTTAGGAACAACTAATGATAACAAAGATGAGGTAGAGTTTAACGTACCGGAGGTTTACGAAATTTATTACTACCAGAAATACTGCAAGGCGATGGAAAAGAGTTTTAAGAGGAGTGTATTGTTTAAGGCAAAGCAAACAGATCGACGGAATTGAATAAGAGGAGGAGGACTATGCAAGCAACAAGAATCATACTTGTTGGTTTATTGGCGTGCATGGTGGTCGGATTGGTGATGGTTAAACCAACCCATGCCGAAATTTATAAATGGGTTGACGAAAAAGGGACTATCCACTTTACTGAGGACCCGTCTAAGATACCGGAGAAATACAGGGAAAAGACTCAAAGCAGAACCACGGAAGAGGATTTGATACCGCTTGAGGAACGTGTAAGAATCAAGAAAAAAGAAGAGGCCGAAATCAGGGGGCGCCTTAAACGAGAAAAAAATGAGGCCGAGATAAGGATGTTGGAGGAGCAATTAAAAAAGATTTCAGAAGGCGTTGAAAAGGAAAGGAGGGAGGTGGAAAGAAAAAGAGAAGATGCAAGCCGAGCACCTTCTCCCGGCTATATACCATTTGATAAATTCAAATACGTCACCAAGGGAATGACTGAGGCAGAGGTCCTGAGTCGATTTGGTCCTCCTACAAGGGAAGAAGAAGGCGAGATCAAGTCAAAAGGAACTGTTAGTGGTGGATCGGTCTCTGGATTTGTCCACCCTGGTGGGAGCATCAGCGGGACTGTAAGCGGAGGCAGTTATAAAGGGGAAACCGTTGTTGTAAAAAGATATTATTACATAGGAGACCGTTCCAAAGGGGAACAAACAAGAATTATTACCTTCGAAAAAGGAAAGGTCGTTTATTATGAAAGTATTGCCCCTTAAACCACACCCTGGAATAGAAGAATAGGGATATTCGTGTGGAATATACTTATTTTTTTGACATTCAATAGGATATAAGATGGGTTAGTATCAAAGAACCCAAGGGAGAGGTTATGAGCACAATGTTCTATATCTTATGCGCTGTCGTTCTCCTCTACTGGCTCTTTGCTGGGGTATTTCAACCCTTTCACAATAGACCTCAAATCTTAAGAGGCAGTTACGGTATGGTAAAAATATTTTTAGTAGGCTTGTTCTTGTTCCTGTTAGGATATTGCAGTAAGAAATGAATAATAGCACCCTGCAATAAGGGGAGGATTATGAGAAAAACAGGATTACTTGTACTGATACTAATAGGGGCTTTTTTACAGAATAGTTATGCTGCCGGGCATTTTTCTGAAAATTGGGTTTTCTTGGGGATAAGTTCTGTAGATTTTAGTACTGACTATTATGATGCGAACAGTGTAAAAAAGGAATCAGGTTTATACTGCGACCCATTAGGGGTGGACACGCTGAAGGTGTAGAGGGTAGAGTCTCTGTAAGAGCAGAGAAATCCTTGAAACCGGAGGTGCGGAGGATGAAGCAGATGGGATTCTTCAATAAGTTATTGAAAAATATGCCTGGTAGCCCAAAAAGTGTCGCGAGCAATTTGTTAAAATATTACTTGCTTTATGTGGCCAAGTTTCCGAATCTTCATGACAAAGAGATCTTTCGAATAATTTTAGATGAAAGATATTCAGTCCTAATTGACGGTAATGATATAGAAAGAATAGTTGCAAAGGCAGACACTTTAGTGGAGTTAACCCTTGGTGTATTATCGGTCGCCCATCGTGCTTCTGTAAGCGGTCAGTTTATGGAAGAGACCACGAGTGATATATTCAACTTCTTTTTAGAAAACGCACCTCTTGAATTTGAAATATTCAAAAATAAGGTGGGACAGTGGGAAGAAAACAAAGTTTAATGGAAAAACAGTATATGGTGTCTGAAGGAAAATAAAGAATATGTCAAGTAGTACAAAATGTATTAGATCGTGAAATGTGAGTAAGACTTTTTGGGGTGCGGGTCAGACCAAGGTAGCCATATAGAAACAAGAAGTGGTAGGAAATTAAATCAAATAATCTTCTATTATTTGTTTCCCATTATAATGATTATGTTAAATGTTTCCTAGAGTTATTTGGGTTGTTTAACCAATACTGATAAAAATGCGACGCTGATTCAGAAGAAAAAATTTACCAGGATTTTAATAAGGAGATAACTATGGGGCTTTTGGACTTATTATTTGCTGGAAAAAGGGTAGAAGAAATCAAAATGGCTTTGGTGGGTAAACACGTATTTGATAGTCTCATAAGTGCCGACCAGAAAAAGCAGGTTACTGCCCTTGCTAATCAGAGGCTTAGGGAGGGAACCTTTCCATCTGACAACTGCACAATGGATGACCTGGATGTGAGGGTCCGACATGTTTTTCTGGGTCTGGCAATGGCTGAGCTAGGGATTGATCACGGACTAAATGGATTTCAATGGACATACGTAAGAAATCCATTTATGGTTCGATACTATGATGAGAACTTGTGGGGAGCTGCAGCAGATATGCTTAGGAAGAAATACGGCCTAGATGTGAGTCTATGAAGTTTATTCACAGCCCCCAAAACGTAATCTGTTTTGCTAACCAGTGTAAGACCGTTTGTGATAACCCCCAAGGGACAATGTGATCCCGCTGGAATCGGGATGCATCTGTTTAGGCGATCAGATTTTGCTTTTTTATTTGATGGAGGCAAAAAGATGAGAGTTAAAAAATATAGTGATCTTACACGAGAAGAATTTGTCATATTAAAAAATAAATTAGAAAAAGAAGGTTATAAAGAACAAAGATGTATAATTCCCCCCAGAGATAATGATTTAGAAAAGGGCTACTTTTATGTTACTAGCCACAGGGGATCGGCGGAAATATTTGAAGGTCATGAGGAGTTATATAGCCTCATGTATTTGGAGGAGTATGAACATCATGATCCTGTTATTCCGCTTCGTTGATAAAATGCGCTATAAGGGGGTTTTCCCTTTATGGAAAGCATTTTTAGAGATATTGGCATTGATGGCAATAGGAAGTGAGTAAGAATTAAATCCAGGACATTAATATTAGCCGTTCTATGACTAAAATAGTTGGAGGATATCATGGGCCGCAAGATAATAATTCTTATCATCGCTTTTTTAATTATTTTTCAATTTTTTATTCGGTACCAGAAAGCTGAGGTAGGTTTTTATGATGTCCGATATGATAGATTGGCTGGGGTTGTTTCAATAAAGCCAATTAATTCAAATAAGTGGATAAAAACTCAGTTTAGGGATTTAAGAATGGCAAAAGCATACATGGAAAGAAGAGAACTGGAAAGAGCTGTTGAAAAAGCTATTGACAGATAGAACAAGGGAATAAATCAATATACCTATCTTTATATTCTATAACGTGAGAAGATTTTCAGCATGGATTTTATAAAAATTGGTACCATTTCTCTCTCAGCTGTTTTGGTCGGTTTAATTTACATTCTTATTAAACACTTCCTTGCAAAAGACCGCAGCAAACAAGAGCGTGTTTTTGAAGCTTGCAAGAAATTTAATGATGTTTTTGTAGATGATATTCGAAGACTTCAAGCAGGTAATGAGGATGCTTACGATATTTTGAAGACTTCTATCATCAAACATGAAATTGCCATACTCGAATATAAGAAATATTTAAAAGGAAAAAAATTAAAAACTTTTGAACGAGCATGGAATGAATACTATTATGGGAATATTCCCGGGAATTGTATTCCCTTTATTGAGCAATATTTTGCAGCAGGCAGTATCACTGAGAAAAGAGAACTAACGAATCTTGTACTTCAAAGATTAAAAAAACTAATATCTTTCGCTAAAATAGAATGAAAAAAATGGGGAGGCCGTGCTATTTAAAAATGCCTGTAATGGGTGGCTAACATGGCGCAAGAGACTAAGGGATCATATGAGTTCAGGCATCGGTAATTCCTTAATTGCACTTCTTCTTAAAATACTGCATTACCGATGCCCCGTATCTCGTTAGGTACCTTATTGGAACCTACGCCCTGCCACAAGCACGCTCTGCATGAGCGTCCCCCGGCCGGCACTTCAAGAATGTCTGCACTGCGATTGGCGCAGCGATGATTTCCGGGAGCCCCTAATTGAAACCCGCAAATGAGAATCGAGTACTGCTTGATGACCACTATTACAAAGTAATCGCCGTCAAAACCGGTGGCATGGGTCAAGTTTGGCTCCTCAAAAAAGATTCCGCAGAGCAATTCGACTGGATTTATCGCTCTGGACTTGCAGTGAAAACATTCGACTTTGTAAGTGACAAACGAATCATTGAACATGAGCTGAACCACTGGGTAACTCTTGACCATCCCGCCATTCTACCTCTACTCAAGATTGGGCGACTTAACTTCCACCTTGGAGCAGTCATGCCCATGCGGGAGGGAAGTTTACATGACCTATTGGTAGAAAACGGGGCATTGAGCGAAAAAGAGGTACTGTCTATTCTTAGCCAATTGATCAGCGGATTGGATTATGCTTATCGCCATTGGGCGCTTCTCCATCTAGACTTAAAACCATCAAATGTGCTGATCCTATCTAAAAATCCCTTGAAGGTTCAGATCGCGGACTGGGGCATTTCGCGATTGGCTGGTGACCGAATGCTTACAAACAACAAGGCCTGTAAAAGGCTCGCAAATCTGGAAGAGATGGTCACGTCCTACGCTGCTGGAACCCTGATCTTCATGGCTCCTGAACGATTTTCTGGATCGTGGTCGCTTTCACCGCAAGCCGATATTTACTCGCTAGGAATGATGGCAGTTATGATGAACACAGGCGCTCTCCCGTTTAGATTTGGCCTAATCGATCCACTCGACGAAATTGTCACCGGTTCATATATGAAGAATGTAGAACCCATACTGGCGGGGCGATCACGATCATTCGTGCGTCTCTGCTTTGAGTGTATTCACCCGCTGGTGGAGCATCGCCCCAAAAGCTATGAGGAACTATTGAGACGCATTCGATAAACCTCAACCAACCCAAGGAGGCATCATGTTCAGTCTATTTGGAAAGAAGAAACAGGAAACCCTATTTGACCTATTGCACCAAGAAATGCTTTACAAGCACGTCAGCGAGCGGCTCGAAAAGGCATCATCCCTCCAGAAGTTAGGGAGGCCGGATGAAGCACGGGGAGTGCTACTCGAAACAGAGCGTATAGTAGAGGCCAATGTTAACCGGAATTCCAATTCATTTCAGGCACATTTGCTTTTGGGCTATTTTTATATGAAAGCAGGGATTGCAAACCGCGCTATTGTCATTTTCGAGCGGCTACTGAACACTGGCGAGTTTCGTCTCGACGAACAGCAACACCTGATTCTATCAGGACAAATCCAAAAACTACAGCGTGAGCGCCCTGGCAGCGAAAAGAGATTGGAAGGCGGGATAGCACTATCGGCGTACACGGAAATCTATAGCTGCCAAAATTGCGGAAGGCTGATCAATTATGTGAGCATGCCTTGTCCGCATTGCCGATGGTCCCCTAGTACTCCGGATGAGATGGCCCGATCGGTCATCCTCTCTAATAACTATATCGACGTATCTCTCTTACTCATCATCGCCCGAGAGGTCTCAAAAGGACGTTCGTCGCGAGAGGTAGTCGGAAATCTGGACACAATGGCTCAAGAGGTTATGAGTGTTCCAAAGAAACGGGAGTCTGTGGATCAGATCTACCGGCTACTGCGTGAGGGGGAACAGAGACAGATCCGAGACCTAGCAATGGTTCGTAATCACCCCGAATGCCCTAAAAGGAGAATGTGGAGTGGATCTGACAAGTGCGAGAAATGCGGTGCCCAGGTTCGTTGGTCGGATGCTGTGCGAACGCTAATATGTATGGACAACTTGCTCTGGCTGCTTGAACAACGAGTCGAACCCCTTAACACGGAACCATTTTCCGAATTGGTGTGTGTTTTGGTCTTGATGGTTAATAACCTGCTTCGCAAACAAGAGAATCCAACGAGCGAGCAACGACAATATGCCCTTGATCTATTGTCAAAAATTGGTGGCATCGCCGACAAAAATCAGGGTGCGATTATCGATACCACCAACCCCAAAGCTCTGCAGATTTATCTTGTTAAAAGTAATATGCTGGAGGATTCTGAAACCTTCGGAACTTTCCTGTACAAAGAGCTAGAATTTTTTATACTGAAAATGGTGGAAGGAGTTCATTTATAGGAACCACAGTGACTAGAAAATACAATGTACAGTGATGGAAAAGATTAAAATAAGCAAACTCGATGCCGCACGTAGGCAGTTGATTACCGCTATCCGCCTCTATTTCAATCATGGCGACATTGTATCAGTGCACACTTTATCAGCCGCAGCTTTTAAGACCACTCAGGACATTGGTGGTCAACCGTTCCACGTAACTACTCGGAAGGATATAATATGAAGTGTAACCCTGGGGTGAACTTAATGATTGACTAGACCCGGAATATATTGGTCGTATCGGTGAAACAATCAAGATGATGGGGCCTGGTATTTTGGAAAAGTAATTGTATAAATAATGTAATTTTAAAACGGAAGGGGGAAAAAGTCTCAGTTTGTTTTGCGGGTTTGGAATTCATATTGTGTCATTGCTATTATGATTATGTTTGTACAATGTAGAAAGGAGAAGCAGATGGGATTCTTCAATAAGTTATTGAAAAATATGCCTGGTAGCCCAAAAAGTGTCGCGAGCAATTTGTTAAAATATTACTTGCTTTATGTGGCCAAGTTTCCGAATCTTCATGACAAAGAGATCTTTCGAATAATTTTAGATGAAAGATATTCAGTCCTAATTGACGGTAATGATATAGAAAGAATAGTTGCAAAGGCAGACACTTTAGTGGAGTTAACCCTTGGTGTATTATCGGTCGCCCATCGTGCTTCTGTAAGCGGTCAGTTTATGGAAGAGACCACGAGTGATATATTCAACTTCTTTTTAGAAAACGCACCTCTTGAATTTGAAAAATTCAAAAATAAGGTGGGACAGTGGGAAGAAAACAAAGTTTAATGGAAAAACAGCTGAGGGTCGTTAGGGGGGTCGGACCAAGCTAATTATTTGACATCATGAGTGAACCTGGAGTTTATAAGGGGATTTTTTGTCTTAAAACTGCATTTTTGATCATAAAAATTGCCTTTTAAGGAGTTAACCTTGGCGAGAGCTAACCGACACTATCTTCCAGGATATGTGTGGCACATTACCCATCGTTGCCACAAGAGAGAATTCCTGCTGAAATATGCCAGAGATCAGCGTCGATGGTTACGGTGGCTCTTTGAAGCAAAGAAGCGTTTCGGGACCTCCATCTTAAACTACACGGTGACCTCAAACCATATTCATCTCGTTGGAAGTAAGTGAGGACGTCCATAAAAATATAAAATTCCCAATTCCCCGGCTAAACTTCTTACGTCCAAAAAGAAAAAGAAGAAAAACA
>DYHU01000258.1 GCA_020724025.1 Syntrophorhabdus sp.
GTGGATCGAAAAGGGCCTGGAGGGACGTTGTTGAATTCTTACACTTTCTCTTTCTCAGATTAGAGTTATTTCCTGGCCAGAAACCCAAGACAAAAACAGCCACCCCCAACAAGCCCTGGAGCTCCCAATTTGATTTGGGTTTCCCGACCTCGGCCTCTCTCAAATACTCGCATGGCGCATCCATCCTTCGTCCCGCCCTGCGGGACTGCGGAGGACAGGTAGCGCAGAGCATAACCTTTTGATCGGAGGGCGTAAGGCGTCAGGTGTCAGTGAAAAGGCTCTCGGGACGTCCATAAAAATATAAGTTTCTTGTTTACAACAAAGAGCCATGCATTATGAGTAAGGCTTATTCTGTCCCCTCAACGATTCCCTGCATTAACTTTTCTAATTGAAGGAGTATTTCATCGAACCTATTATCGGTGCCGGTTTCCCTAATCATATCTGTAACCAGTTTATATTGACTCAATTCTTCAGTTTCAGCATCTAAGATTCCTTTGACAATCAGGATTGTTTCTGGTTCAGATATTTTTGCCATGTCGCGGCCTAGCAACCGAGTACCGGCCAATTTTGTGTCAAAACCCTCTTCCTGAAGCAAGGGTAAGTCTTCCTCATACAGTCGCTCGGAATTCCCAGCTTCCTCAAACTTATTCATAATGAACAGTAAATCTTCGGCATCCCTTTTCCAGTTCTGATATTTCTCTTTCCAAGAAATAAGCTTCATGATCGCCAAACCGGGCAAGGAGGCCAATTTGATATCGAGATCAGGATCAGAACTTATATAGGACCGCAAAAGTAATGCAACGGAACCCCCACCGTTCTAGCCTGTGTTTGTGGGGTTTTCGTGGTGGCCGTGTGTTGCATTACTTATGTTGCTTTCTATAGTCTGGCAGTAATCGAATATTCATATGCCTCTTCAAATCCCATCATGTTCATAATTATCTCATGTTCAGGAGGCCAACTGATTTTCTTGTCCTTATCCGTGATAGGGCCAAAAGGGAGAATATCGATGAAAATAGTTGCACAGCGTAATCTTTGCTTGTATGGAGTAAGAGAGAACTTGCCCGTTGCAATCAGTGACTCTTTCAATTTCTCGAATTGTTCCCAGTTGGCAACTTCCACTCCTAAATCAATGTCCCCAGTTTTTCTTTGAGGTTCAATACCGTAATGGTGTTTAAGGATGAAATCCCTGGCCGAGGCACCAACCACGAAAAAGGGGATACTTAAGGAGTCTGCCACCTTCTTTAAGATATGAAAAGTGTCAACTACTGGTTTTTCAATCTTCCCTGATAAGTTGAACAATATGCTGGTCATAAACCATTTTGGCGGTCTCGATGTTTCTCTCATTGCCTGTTGCTAAGAGGTCCGCGTAAACAAGGATTGGATGGACGAGATCTTCATACTTCCAGATCTCCGCTGGCTTCCAGAATCTCTTAAGTATTTCGATATCTCCGGTTTGGTCTCTTTTTAGTCTGTTTTTAATTAACAATTGATCGAGCTCCTGAGGCGCTGTATAGATCGTTATGATTTGCGGTTGAAGATATTGGGTAAGCCTTGCAGCGGCAACCTCTCCTCCCCATTGTCCCTTAAAAGGATCAAAGGTTTTCCGTTGCCACCAACCGTATTCCCCTCTGAATCGTCCTAATGTGAGTTTTGGCCTTAATTGTTCCGGGTAGGCAGTTACCCATCGCTGCAACAATTTTTCCTTTTGGATTAGTCTCTGGCCTCGCTTCCCCATGTCCAATAAAAAACCTAACTCCTTTAATTCCTTCATTATCCAATCAACAGTTCCAAGGGCTACGCCGGTCTCGGCAGCAATTTCTCTGTATGTTTTATTCTCTAAGCCAGGGTTACACAGGAAGGCATAAATTACTCTAAGCCCCGCAGGTTTGAAGGTTCGTTTAGGGGGAGGGGTTTTGACAATATCAGGCTTGTTCCCTTTCACAAAAATGTATAGAGGAGGCTGATTGATAAACGTATTTCCAGCCGTATCTAAAAATTCTGTCCCATTCTGTTTCAATTCGTCCGCCAGTTGCGTATTTATGTATTTGGTGACCAGCAAAAGCGGGTGGTCGAGCTCACCTTTGCGCATCATCGCTAACAACTTGTCAGCCTTCGTCAAATTGGCCTTGATCTCAGCATAATACCTGATTTCTTTGCCTTGCATTACTATCCGCAATAGATAGTCTGCACGCAACCTTGGATCCCGAACAGGCTTTACCGTCTTAATTTCTGCCCGCCCGGGAAGATTCTTTCTAAGTGCCTCCAAAGCAAGTTCCAGGAGCTCATTTTCTTTCATTTTTTCCATAGAGATGACTCATGATGTTCAATTTATGTTACTGTTCAATTATTATGAACATACCTAAAAACTGAACAAATGTCAAGGTATTCTTGAGGCTATTTTATGGTAACCCTGTACTCCGCCTGTCGCTAACCGATAAAAGTTTGGATTTTGTTCAATATTTTTATATGTTCATAAAAAATGAACACTAAATAAGGATTGTCAAATCAGTCAAGCAATACCAGACGGCGGGTGCGGTAGGGCACGGAAGGTTCCGCCGGAGAAAACCCTTCTTTCTTAAATTCTATGACAGATGAAGATGTGATCCCGGAGCTTCGAACCAGGCACGCTCTGCACGAATGCTCCCCTGATTTAAAGGAAAAGTGTTTCGTTTCAAATTTTTCGTCCAAACGCAACACATGAAACTCATTGACATTTAAATATTATTATAATAATATATATTTATGCGAAACAGGTTTAAACGATATCTTGTTACGTTCTAAATTTTACATCCAAACGTAACATGTATAATATGTTGATTATAATAAGTTTTTTATAATAGGAGGAAATTATGCGAAACATCATTTTCGAGAGGTTCGATCTCTTGAAGAAACTCGGGGGGTTGCCTGAGCCTGATATAATAAACGAGGAATGGCTGTATATCCTCAAGGAAGAAACTCGTAATTCCATTCTAATAGAGGGCTTTTTTGTTTCTGAGGAAGAGCTTGAGGGAGTATTGGCCAGCGGAAAACCTCTCACGAGAAGTCAAGAAGAGGCTCTCAATTATTACAGGGCGGCAAGGTTCTTATACGGCCTGGCGTATGAAAATTACAGGAGTGGAAAATTCTTTTTCGGGATCCCACTAATACGACAGACAAGCAAAGCAATTGGGGCCAAAGGGGAATATAGAAAAGGGGATTCGAGAGTAACAGGAGCGAAGATTATCCCTCCCTCCGGTTTATTCATCAATGACTGGATGGCTCTTTTTGATGAATATGTTAGCCAAGGTTTCACCGGAGGGGATTTTTGGGGTTTCTTGAAAAAGCAACATGTTTTATTTGAGACTATTCATCCCTTTGATGATGGGAATGGAAGAACTGGAAGGATCATCCTTAACTACCTACTCATATCTGCAGGGTATCCCCCTATCATTCAAAAGGGTGATGATGATAACAAAAACAAGTATTACAAAGCACTTGAACAAGCTGATTATGTTTTGAGGAAGTTGACTGCATTACCATTCTCCCGGCAAGATGTCCAAAATGCCTTGGAACGTATGGATACATCTTTATTAGAGGATCTTATTTTGGAGAGTTTAAGAGTCGGTATCGACAGAATTTTGACAAGGCTTCTGGAGGAGAAAGAGGGGATGAAACTCAAACCTTCAAAAGAAGTGGGGAAGGTTCTTAACTATTCTCCAGACAGCATAAGGACCCTTATATCTCGGGGGAAATTTATCGCAGTTAAGAGGGGAAAGGAATGGTTAACTCATGAAAAGCTTTTCTTGAAGAAAAATGTGGGGCGTCTGTATTAAATTGATCCTATGAGATTCGATCCATCTATTGATGCCTCAGGCTGTCATACCAGGCTAAATTTTCCTTAATCAGGTCGGGGATCGGCAATTGGTAAGGACAACGCGGCACGCATTCCCCGCACCCGGAGCAATCTCGAGCCTTCTCTATCAATTTTTTCATCCATTCCAGTTCCTCTGCCTGATGGCCGAATCGCTTGATAATGCTCTTCAATCCAACCGCAAACTGAATTCCGATCTTCTCCGTGCAGGGCTGACAGTAGTCGCATCGTCTACAGAATTGGTGATCGAATTCCTTCTTGATGGCTTCGATTCGTTCTTGATCTCTCTTTGTCAGGGAATAACCCTCAACAAAAATCCTCCAATTCTCACGAGCCTTTTCCAGAGTCTCCGATCCCGGGATAGGCACGATGCCTTCCGTTGAGAGGACATACCTCAGGGCAGGGCCTGCCTCTTCAATGACCCCTCCTGAGAAGGGTTTCATGGCCAGGGCTCCGATATCTTTCCTTTTCGCCAGCGGAAAGACTTTTTGAGATGCTTCAGGCTCAAGAAAGCTGTAGCAGGCCATGATGACTTCAAACCGGCCATCCTCGATCGCTCTCTCCAGGACAGGGAGGTTATGGCTGGTGATCCCGATGTGATCGATCAGGCCTTCCTCCTGTGCCCGTTTTAGCCCTTCGTAGGCTCCTCCGGGAGCCATGACCTTCTCAAATTCTTTAAAGTTGATGATGTTATGCAGGTGGTAGATATTTATTTTTTTCACCTGCATCTGTTTGAGACTCTCATGGACTTCGTCATAAATATTTTCTGTTTTGATATGAGATTTTGAAGAGAGGATGACCGGTTTATTCATCTTCTGAAGGGCCAATCCAATCCGGTGTTCACTGTTGGAGTAACCCCGGGCCGTATCGAGGAGGTCCACCCCCATATCCACGACAGCCCGTATGACGGAGACCGCTTCACGCTCATCGGCCCGCTGGATCGGAATGCCGCCCCAGCCCAATCTGGTTACCATAAGATTTGTCCTGCCAAGCCTGACTTTTTCCATCCCTGTTCCTGAATTTTTTTTATGCACCCCTTTTTTCATTTTATTATAACCAATCCATTCCTATCTAATCCATTTGTTTTTACATAGCCATCCTTCATGGCGGGACGTCATTCCCGAAACATGAAAATCCCTCCTCGATCCCCCTGAAGGTGTGAAAAATCTCGGACAGAGGGGGAGACAGGGATATCACCAACGTTTTTTACAATCGCGGCGTAACCCATCAGTTAAAGAGACAGAAAAGGGTCGGGGGGTTCTTCTGGAAAAACCTTGAAGCGAAACCTCTATCCGTTGAACTGCGTAGGTTCGCTTCCAAAAATCACTATGCAAAGGGCAGGATGGCTGGTTGGCATGACCTCAATGATAGCTTTACCCCGTTAGAAAGGTTTTCTAACGGGGTTTACAAGGTTTTGGAGGGAGAACCTTCCGACCCTTTCGGGTCAAGTAACACCCC
>DYHU01000259.1:0-3232 GCA_020724025.1 Syntrophorhabdus sp.
GGGAATGACGACTTTTTACGAATTCGTCAATATTAGCCCTTTTCATCTTTGTCGCCTTACTTCTTCAACGATGGCAGGGATGATTTTTCCTGCAGAGCCGGAGATCAGATAGTCCGATATCTGGCCTGTCAGGGGGGTAGGTTCCATATTGATCTCGATGACTGTGGCTCCTTCCTCTTTCGCCATAATGGGGATAGATGCGGCCGGATAGACAACCGCAGAGGTTCCGATGACGAGCACGGCGCGGCAGGATTTGGATTCTTTAAATGAATAGGCCTGGGCTTTCGGTGGGATGGGTTCGCCGAAAAAGACAACATCGGGCTTGAGAAGGGAAGAACAACGGGGACAGCGGGCAGGGAGATCTTCGATTTTGAGTGAAGTGCCGTCGAGGGTCGTGGAGCACTTGAGGCAGGAGAGGGTGCGATGGCTTCCGTGAAATTCGATCACGTTCTTGCTTCCTGCGGCCTGGTGAAGGCCATCCACATTCTGTGTGATGACCGAGGAGAGCAAGCCCATCCGTTCCAGTTCAGCCAACCCGATGTGGGCAGGGTTGGGTTTGGCCGTCATGACAAGGGTGAACATATCCTTGAGCATCCACCAGACCTTATCCGGGTTGGAATAGAAGGCGTTGATGTGGGCGTACTCTTCGGGATCATATTTCTGCCAGAGGCCCTCCGTACTTCTGAAGTCAGGGATTCCGCTTTCCACGGAGATGCCTGCCCCGGTGAAAGCGATCGTCTTTTTGGACTTGAGAATATCCTCGGCTGCCCTCTGAATCAGTTGCTGGTTCATAGTTTGCTCCTCTGTGAAATGAGATATGGAGAAGGAGGTCCTGTGGAACGGGTTTGTCCTGATCAACCCGGATCGACCTCCAGGATTATAGTAGATCTAGAAGATCCAAACCAACCTTTCAAATAACATCTACGGGGAATTAAACCTCTTTGTTTGAGAATCTTACCAAGACGGGAAGGGGTGTGTCAACGATTCCTTTCCATTTTCCATTTTCATTTTCAATCTCATCATCCAATAGAATGGTCCTCTGAGTTTCTGCCTCCGATGTTTTTGGTGCATAAATCCTTTGACTAATAAAATCTTTCAAGTATAATTGAGATCAGTCGAGGCTGAAATTTATTCCGATACACATTTTTGCCGTAATGGATCATTCGACCCAATACGCAATCTAAAAGAAAGGAGGAGACTGTATGGACAGAATCTTAAGGGTAAACATGGGTAGTTTAAAGGTTTCTGAAGAGAAAATCAGCGGGGACTATCTTGGCATGGGAGGCCGGGGCCTGACATCCATGGTGGTGAGCAAGGAGGTCCCGGCCACATGCAATCCGATCGGTCAACATAATAAACTGGTCATCACACCAGGGCTTTTGACGGGGACAACCGCTGCAAATTCGGGGAGGCTTTCCATCGGAGCCAAGAGCCCTTTGACCGGGACGATTAAAGAGAGCAACGTGGGAGGCACGGCTGCAACCAAATTGGCACGATTGGGCATTGCTGCCATCATCATCGAGGGGAGGCCGGAGAAAGGAAAACTCTATGGTTTGGCCGTCGGTAAGGACGGGGCAAAGATTTTTCCAGCGGATGACTTGAAAGGGCTGGGGAACTACGAATTGACAGAGAAACTTCAGGCTAAATATGACAAGAAAATAGGCATTATTTCCATCGGGCCCGCGGGGGAGATGAAGATGGGGATGGCCAGTATTGCCGTCACCAGCACCAATGGGACCCCTTCCCGTCATGCAGGAAGGGGAGGCATGGGAGCAGTGATGGGATCAAAGGGTTTGAAAGCGATTGTTGTCGATGACACAGGGGCTGAGAAGGTCGTCGTCAAAAATCCAGAGGCTTTTAAAGAGGCTTCTCAAAAGTTTGTGAAGGCGTTGCGGGAACATCCTGTGACCAGCCAGGGGCTCCCGACTTATGGCACCAATGTCTTAGCCGCGATCATCAATGAGGCAGGGGGGTATCCGACCCGGAATTTTTCCTCTGGACGATTTGAGGGGACTGATAAGATCAGCGGGGAGACGATGCATGAAATTATTTCGAAGAGGGGAGGAAAGACAACCCATTCCGGATGCACCACCTGTATCATTCAGTGTTCCAATGAATACGTGGACGAAAATGGCAAATATATCACCTCAGCTCTTGAGTATGAGACGATCTGGGCCAATGGGGCCAATCTCGGCATTGATGACCTGGATGCTATTGCCCGTATCGACCGCCTTTGCGATGATTATGGATTTGATACCATTGAAATGGGCTGCACCTTAGGGGTGGCCATGGAAGCGGGGATAAAAGAGTTTGGAGATGCGGAAGGGGCAATTCAGTTGATCCATGAGGCCGGGAAGGGGACGCCCCTGGGAAGGATTATTGGGAATGGATCTGCTTTTACAGGAAAGGCTTTTGGCGTGGTTCGAGTTCCTGTTGTGAAGGGTCAGGGGATGCCGGCTTATGATCCTCGGGCCATTCAGGGGATCGGTGTAACCTATGCAACCTCAACCATGGGCGCCGACCATACGGCTGGATATGCGACAGCAACGAATGTAATGAAAGTAGGGGGATTTGTAGATCCTTTGAAACCCGATGGACAAACAGAGTTGTCTCAGAATCTCCAGATTACGACCGCCGCTGTTGATTCAACAGGACTCTGCCTGTTTATTGCATTTCCAGCCCTGGATATTCCCGAATGCTTTGAGGGCGTTATTGGAATGCTCAATGCCTGTTATGGATTGAATCTGACCCCTGATGATGTAGCCGCACTCGGTAAAAAGATTCTAAGGGTGGAGAGAGATTTTAATGAGCGAGCAGGATTTTCCAATGTGGATGACCGGCTGCCGGAGTTTTTTAAAGAGGAGAAACTACCTCCCCATAACATAACCTTTTTGGTTCCCGATGTGGATCTGGACAAGGTCTATAAGTTTTAGATTTTGAAAAACCCTGGAGGGACGGATGGGTTGAACTCCGTCCCTCTTTTGTCTTATCTCAAAAGGGAATGGATGCAGATTGCCGTCAAATTACACGCTTCTCTCAGACCACATGGAAAGGATGTTTCGAATGACGGCACGTTTCTGTTAGAGATAGAGGAAAATGCAACAGCCCGTAAGGTTATACAGAAACTGGGAATTCCTCCTGAAAAAGTGAGGATGATTTTACTCAATGGGAGAGGGGTTGATTCTGATAGCATTTTATCCGACGGCGATCGGGTTGCCCTTTTTCCACCGGA
>DYHU01000259.1:3332-5302 GCA_020724025.1 Syntrophorhabdus sp.
AGAGGAGGGAAAGTATGGAGCTGATGGAGGCGATCAAGGGGAGACGGAGCATCCGGAAATATAAGCCTGATCCTGTTCCGGATGAGGTGTTGAGACCCCTACTGGAGGCGGTGAGGTGGTCTCCCTCGTGGGCGAATACACAGTGCTGGGAGGTGATCGTTGTAAAGGATCAAAAAGTGAAGTCAGAGCTGGCGGCGACGCTTGTCAAGACGAATCCAGCCCTTTCCTCCATGACAGAAGCCCCTTTGGTCATCGTTCTTTGCGGGAAGAAAGGGGTCTCCGGCTTTAAGAAAGGGGAGGCAGCTACCGTGAAGGGAGACTGGTTAATGTTTGATACAGGCATTGCCATGCAGAGCCTCTGTCTGGCTGCCCATGAGGCAGGTCTGGGGACGGTGGTTGTGGGGTTGTTCGACCACAAAAAGGCAGAGGAGATCTTGGGGGTTCCGCAGGACAGAGAAGTCGTTGCCATCACCCCGCTGGGATATCCTGCGTCGGAAAGGGTGATTCCAAAAAGGAAAGAAATCTCAGAATTTGTTTTTTATGAGGGATATCCTCAAAAATAGCAAATCCAAATGTCAAATGAATGTCATATTTAAAAATTAATAAAGAATCGTCATTCCCGTGCAAACGGGAATCCAGACTTGTGCCTGTGCAAACATAGCACGATGATTTAACAACCTGGACTCCTGCTTTCGCAGGAGTGACAGAATCGGTTTCCCAGTGTTTTTTGACATTTTTATAGGTTTATAGGGGAAAGACTATGACCAAAGAAGAAGTTCTTCAGTCCCTTGCCATCCAGACGGATTCGAAATTAATCATGGTGATCATCGATGGAATCGGCGGCCTGCCTGTGCGGGGCAAGACTGAGCTGGAGGCGGCGAAGATTCCGAACCTCGACCGCCTTGCCTTTAAGTCCATCTGTGGATTAATCGATCCCATCTCCTATGGAATTACTCCTGGAAGCGGGCCCTCCCATCTGGCCCTCTTTGGCTATGATCCATTTCGCTATGAGATTGGAAGAGGGGTGATGGAGGCCTTGGGGATTGGTTTAAAACTGACCAAAGACGATCTGACAGCACGAGGCAATTTTGCAACCATCGATGAAAAAGGGATCATCATTGATCGAAGAGCAGGGAGAATTTCAACCGAGAAGAACCAAGAGCTCTGCCAACTTCTCCAAAATGAGATCAAAGAGGTGGAAGGGGTCCAAGTCTCTATCTACCCTGGGAAGGAACACCGATTCGTCATTGTATTTCAAGGTGAAGGATTGCGGGATGAGCTCACCGATGCAGACCCCCAGAAGGATGGGCAGAAGACAAAGGGGACAGAAAACCTTACTCCGGAGGCCCGAAGGACGGCAGAGATTGTGAATGAATACTTGAGACGGGCAACCGGGGCCCTCAAACCATTTCACCCTGCCAATACGATCCTGCTCAGAGGGTTTTCGAAGATTCCGGATATCCCATCGATGTCCGAGCGGTTCAAACTCAAACCCGCTGCAATTGCAACCTACCCCATGTACCGGGGACTGGCAAGGCTGGTGGGAATGGAGGTTCTGGAGACCGGGGAGACCCTCCGGGAGGAAGTGGAAACCCTGAAAAATAATTTTAACGGATACGATTTCTTCTATCTCCATTTCAAAAAACCGGATTCGACCGGAGAAGATGGAGATTTTAAAAAGAAGGTGAAGGCGATCGAAGAGATCGACCGGGTTCTTCCGTCCATCCTGAAATTAAGACCTGATGTCCTGGTGGTGACCGGAGACCATTCAACACCCTCTGTCTTGAAATCCCATAGCTGGCATCCCAACCCCATCCTTCTTTATTCAAAATATATCCGGACGGATGGCATCCGGCGTTTCACGGAACGGCAGTGCCAGAGAGGGCAACTGGGCAGGTTTCCTGCGGTGGAGATCATCCCTCTGATGTTAGCCAATGGATTAAAATTAAAGAAATTTGGAGCCTAAGCCT
>DYHU01000260.1 GCA_020724025.1 Syntrophorhabdus sp.
CGGTTTTCTTGAAAAAAAAGGGGGTTCGTGTTAGTTTGAACTTAATGATACAGATGGTTTCTGTCTCGAAGACTTATCCCAGTCAGATCACTGCCCTTTCGGATCTCCATCTCGAGGTCGAGGCAGGAGAATTCATCTTCATCACCGGTCCGAGCGGATCGGGGAAGAGCAGCCTTCTTCGTATTCTTTTCGGCGCTGAAAAACCGAGCCGTGGAGAGGTGATCGTCAACGGAATCCGTCTCACCCAGCCCGGCTTTAAGAAAGTCTATCAACTGAGAAAAATGATGGGGATCGTTTCGCCGGATTTTAAACTCCTGAGGGATCGAAATGTAAGAGAGAATATCGCTTTTACGCTTGAGGTAACGGGTCATCCGCTGAAAGGGATTAAGGAGAAGGTCTCTGAGATCCTTAGAAAGATGGGCCTTCAGGAGAGGGAGAAGGATTCGATTCTCTCCCTTTCCGCAGGGGAACAGCAACGCGTGGCCATTGCCCGAGCCCTGATCAAGGACCCTTCTCTGATCCTGGCTGATGAACCCACCTCCATTCTGGATGATGAGATGACCGAAAAGGTAATGGAGATATTTTCTGAACTCCATGAGAAAGGGACGACCATTGTCTTTGCCACTCAGGATACTAATTTGATTCAGCGCCATCCCCATCGGGTGATTTCCCTCGCGGCAGGGAGAGAAGGGGATGCAGAAAGCAGCGAAGAGGTGAAATCCGAGGGATGATCTCTTTTCTGGGCTATGCGATGAGACGGGCCCTCCGCAATATGAAGGGAAATCTCTTTCCCAATCTGACCACCATTGCCATCACCGGAATCTCCCTGCTCATCTTTTCGTCCTTCTCCCTGATCGCCTTTAACCTGGCCTCCCTTCTGAAGATCTGGGAGGAGAAATTCGAGGTGATCGCCTATCTGAAGAGAGGGACCTCCTTGAACGAGGTGGAAGGCCTTTTGAAACAGATTCGGCAACTCGACGGAGTGGAGACCGTCAATTATCTATCGCCCTTTGATGCCATGGCTTTTATGGAGGCGAGGCTGGGGAGGCAGAAGAACCTCCTCGAAGGGATTCAGCCGGCCATCCTTCCCTCTTCCATCGAGATTCGATTGAAGAAGGACTACTGGGGCGAGACCAAGATCGATGAAGTGATCTCTCATCTGAAAGGGGTTTCGCAGATCGAAGAGATCCAGTATGGTCAGGAGTGGATCGAGACCTTCTCCGTGCTGGTCCATCTGGTCCGGCTCACCCAATGGATTTTAGGAGGGCTCCTTCTTGCCGCGATCATCTTCATCGTCTCCAATACGCTCCAGCTCACCATCTCTTCCCGCAGGGAGGAGATCGAGGCGATGCAGATGGTGGGGGCCAATCCGGCCTTCATCCAGGTCCCGTTCTATTTGGAGGGGCTCATTCAGGGATTGTTAGGAGCAGGAATGGCAACGGGCCTCCTCTTCTTATTATATCAGGTCGTCCTCATCACGATCACACCCCTGATGAAGGGATGGATGGCAGGAATTCCCATCGTTTTTCTGCCCTGGGAGACGATCGCATGGATCCTATCGGGAGGGATGGTCCTCGGTCTCTTCGGCAGTTTTGTCGCTTCGATGAGGTTTTTGAGATACAGCAGGTGAGTGGCGGATGAAAAGAGGGACAAAGGTTTTGATCATTGGGATCGTCGCGGGATTGATCCTCACCTTTTCCCATCCCGAACTCAGGGCCAACCGAAAGGATCAGATTGAAAAGGATATCACTCAAAAGAAGAAGGATATCGGCGATATTAAAAAAGAGATCTCCGTGACCAGGGAGAAGGAGAAGGAGGTCCGGGGGAAGGAGTCTTCCATCCTCGAAAACCTCAATTCCCTTGAGACCGAACTTTATAAGAAGGAGAAGGAGTTGAAACAGATGGAAGGCCAACTCTCCCAGATCAGGGAGAGGCTCAGGCAGACCAGGGGCCAGATCGCCATGCTCAACAATGGGTTGGAGCGGACCAGGGGAGAACTTTATTCGAGGTTGAGAGCCCTCTATAAAATGGGGAGAACTCCTCCGGAGACCTTGCTCTTCACCTCACAGTCCTTTCCGGATCTATTGAAGATCGATAAATATTTCAGGGTCATCCTTAACTCAGATGCCCGTCTGGTTGAAACCTACCAGTATCAGGTGGCCCTGAAGGAGCGATATCAGGAGGAGCTGACGCGGGACCAGCAACAATGGGAACGAAATATCTCGGAGGTGGGGAAGAAGAAGGCTGAAATTCAGAGCATCAAGAAGGAGAAACAGGTTCTTCTCAAATCGATCCAGAACCAGAAGGTGGTCTATCAGAAACTGATTAAGGAACTGGAGGAGAGGGCCAAAAATCTCCAGACGCTCGTTCAGAAACTGGAGCGGGAGAAAGGCCTTCTCTCCTACGGGAAGTCGAAACCTGAAAATTTTAAGGGGAAGCTGAGCCCCCCGGTTCATGGAAAGGTGCTCTCCCTTTACAAAGAGAGGGGGCAGAACGGGATTGAGATTCAGGCGGCGATGGGGACAGAGATCCGGGCCGTCCTTCCCGGGAAAGTCCTCTATGCCGATTGGTTCAAAGGGTTCGGGAATATCGTGATCATCGATCACGGAGAGCATGTCTTTACGGTCTCGGGGTACTGTTCCCAGTTACTGAAGAAGGCAGGGGAAGAGGTGGCTCAGGGTGAGGCGATCGGCCTGGTGGGCAGCGCCGGATCGTTGAAGGGTCCCTCTCTTTACTTTGAGATCCGGCATCAGGGAAAGACGCAGGACCCCATGGATTGGATTTCACAACCGGATAAATTGGCTTTGCTTCCGGAAGGAAATGAGTCGAGAAAGAAATGATAAACAAGGAGGATGATATGTCACAAGGAAAAGGGATGAAGAGCTTGAAAATCATCTCAGTAGTCTTTCTGGTCTTTATTTTAGGAGTGACCGTGGGGCTGGGCCGGTTTCACAAGGTCTCCGCTCTCTCCAACCCCATCTATGAAGACCTAAGGGTGTTTACCGATGTCCTCGGTCTCCTTCAGAAGGAGTATGTGGAAGAGACGAAATCGAAGGACCTGGTCTACGGAGCGATCAAGGGGATGCTGGAGACCTTAGATCCCCATTCGGCCTTCCTGCCGCCCAATATGTACAAGGAGATGCAGGAGGAGACCAAGGGCCGGTTCGAAGGATTGGGGATTGAGATCACCTTAAAAGAGGGTGTGCTCACCGTGGTCTCTCCCATCGAGGATACGCCGGCTTTTAAGGCAGGCATTCAGGCAGGAGATCAGATCGTCAGGATCGACGGGGAGCTGACGAAGGCCCTCACCCTGATGGAGAGCGTGAAGCGAATGAGGGGCCCTAAAGGTTCGAAGGTGACCCTCACCATCATGAGGGAGGGATTTCCCAAGCCCAGGGATTATACGCTGATCCGCGATGTGATTCCGGTTCGAAGCGTTCGATACGAAGTCTTAGAGAAACAATACGGATACATTCGCCTCTTCCAGTTCCAGGAGAAGACGGACAACGATTTCCAGAAAGCGGTCAAGGCGCTGGAGGAGGAGACCAAAGGGGGGCTGAAGGGTTTGATCCTCGATCTGCGGAACAACCCCGGAGGCCTTCTGGATCAGGCGGTGAAGGTGTCGGACCGTTTCATTGAATCGGGCCTCATCGTCTCCATCGAGGGAAGAAGAGAGGAACAGAAGATGAAATTTAACGCCCACCCGCAGGAGGATAACCTCACCCGTTATCCTCTCGTCGTCCTGGTCAATGGAGGAAGCGCCAGCGGTGCGGAGATCGTGGCCGGAGCCATTCAGGACCACGGTCGCGGGATTATCCTCGGAACCCAGACCTTTGGAAAGGGATCGGTCCAGACGATCTTCTCTCTGAAAGATGGCTCGGGACTCCGGCTCACAACGGCACGATATTACACGCCCAGTGGCCGTACCATCCAGGCCAAAGGCATTGTGCCTGACATCATCGTCAAACCGGCGCTCCCTGAAGAGGAGAAGGCGGCCCCTCCGAAGCAACCCACGGAGAAAGATCTGGAGCGTCACCTGATGGATAACAAGGAGAAGGAGAAGGAAAAGGAGAAGCCCAAGGTAGAGGTCAAGGAAAAGAAGCCGGTAGATCAACAGTTGGAGCGAGCCCTTGAACTTCTGAAGAGCTGGGAGATCTTTAAAAATATCGCCACAAAGAAATCGGGTTAATTTTTTGTTTAATACAAATGCATTAAATAATTTTACACTAAACTAAATCGCCCCTCACCCTTTCCCTCTCCCCCGCGGGGAGAGGGGAGGGTGAGGAGGCCTCATGCCAAGAAATTAAATGCGTTTGTATTAGAAAATTAAAGTTTAAGGAATCAAGTGGAGGACAATCATGCCTAAATTCAGCGCCAATCTGACCATGCTGTTCAATGAGGTCGAATTTTTAGATCGTTTTGAGCGGGCGGCGAGGGCAGGATTCAAAGGGGTCGAATACCTGTTTCCCTACGGATGGAGCAAGGAGGAACTGGTAGAACAGTTGAGCAAACATGGCCTTGTCCAGGTGTTGCACAATCTTCCGGCAGGCAACTGGCAGGCAGGGGAGCGGGGCATCGCATGCCTTCCCGGAAGAGAGGGAGAGTTTCGGGATGGAGTGGGAACGGCGATTGAATATGCCAAGACGTTGGGATGTTCGCGTCTTAACTGTCTGGTCGGAAAGACACCTCAGGGAATCCCTTTAGAGAAAGTTCGGCAGACACTGGTCGATAATCTCCGGTTTGCCGCAAACACCCTCGAGAAAGAGGGGATTCGCCTGCTCATCGAGCCTCTCAACGATCAGGACGTACCCGGATTCTATCTGGTCCGAACACGGAATGCCCTGCAGTTGTTCGAGGAGATTGGTCATCCCAATCTCTACCTTCAATATGACATCTACCACATGCAGATCATGGAAGGGAATCTGACGAAGACGATTTTAAGTAACCTCGCCCGGATCGGACATATTCAGTTAGCCGACCTTCCGGGGCGCCACGAGCCTGGAACAGGGGAAATCAACTTCACCAATCTGTTCCGTTTCGTTGATGAGGCGGGTTATGACGGATGGATCGGCTGTGAATATATTCCGGCAGGAAAGACAGAAGACGGACTGAAATGGATCAAACCTTATCTTAAATAACGGTGATCAAAAAATCGTAGGGCGAGCCTTTAGGCTTGCTTCTTTTGCGTCCCGCCCGAGGCGGGACTGAAGTCCACCCTGAGTAAACCCAGTTAGAAATTCCAGCGGGGCATTAAACCCCGCCGGAATTATTCTGGAATGTAATCCCGCCATAGGCGGGAC
>DYHU01000261.1 GCA_020724025.1 Syntrophorhabdus sp.
ATGTTCGCCTTATATTTCATTGCCCTTCTTCATTACACGCCGATGTCTTATTATGAACCGATAGCAGTCATTTTATAACTTCATAAATTACTTGAATATTTATTTTTAATTATTTAATATTGTTCATGTCTTATTAATTCAAAAACATCATAAACGCAATGCCATATTTGCTTTTCAATTGGTAATTGGGAGGTAAACCGAGATGTGCGGCATCTTTGGTATCTATGATCACCCTGAAGCATCCAATCATACCTATTTAGGCCTCTATGCTCTTCAGCATCGTGGCCAGGAGAGCGCTGGAATTGTCTCGTCCGATGAAAAACAGCTCCATCACTATCGACAGATGGGGCTGGTCTCAGAGGTTTTTTCACGGGATATCCTGAGAAGACTTCCCGGAAGAAGCGCCATAGGCCATGTCCGATATTCCACGACCGGTTCAAGTGAACTCAAGAACGCCCAGCCGTTTTTGGTGGACTATGCGAACGGAATGGTTTCGATCGCCCATAATGGCAATCTGACCAATGCCTTTCTGATCAGGAGCGAACTGGAGTCCAGGGGGTCCATCTTCCAGTCGAATATGGATACAGAGGTCATTGTTCACCTGATTGCCCGTTCAAAGGAAAAAACATTTGTAGAGCGGACCATCCACGCCCTCAGACAGGTCGAGGGCGCCTACTCCCTGCTCTTTCTCACCGAGAAGGAGATGGTGGCGGCGAGAGATCCCCTCGGTTTCAGGCCGCTCGTCCTCGGCTCTCTCAAGGATTCGCCAGTGGTTGCCTCGGAGACCTGCGCCTTTGACCTCATCGGCGCAAAATTTATCAGAGAGATTGAACCGGGAGAAATCCTCCTCATCAATGGAAAGGGGATCAACTCTTTTAAACCCTTTCCCCGGAAACGGCGTCACCAATGTATCTTTGAATTCATCTATTTCGCCCGTCCGGACAGCTTCATCTTCAACCATAATGTCTACGAAATGAGAAAATCCTTTGGCGCCCAACTTTCCAAAGAATCACCGGCAGGGGCGGACATGGCCGTCCCTATCCCGGATTCGGGGTTTCCTGCCGCACTGGGTTATGCGGCACAATCCAATCTTCCCCTTGAGCTCGGGATGATCAGAAACCACTATGTGGGACGGACCTTCATCGAGCCTGATCAGCGAATCCGCCATTTTGGCGTCAAGATAAAACTGAATCCGGTCAGGGAATTATTGAAGGGAAAGAAGATTGTCATTGTGGATGACTCCATTGTGCGCGCCACAACCAGCCGGAAGATTGTCAGGATGTTTCGAAACGCCGGCGCCAGGGAAGTCCATGTCCGGATCAGTTCCCCGCCTATCACCGGTCCCTGTTTCTTTGGCATTGATACCCCTAAAAAATCCGAATTGATTGCTTCCTCCCATAAGGTCAGGGAGATTCAGAAATTTATCCATGCCACTTCTTTAAATTACCTGAGCATCGAGGGATTGAAAAAGTGCGTCAGAGGGGAGGAGGAAAACTTCTGCTACGCCTGCTTTTCAGGCGAATACCCCTATCCATTCCAGACGAAGTTAGAATAGGACTTTTGAACACTCTCATATAGAAAGCCCCCCTGAAAATCTTATCTTTTGACAGATACCTCTGGCCAACTATTTTCTGAATGTCCCCTGTTTTTGTCAAAATTCAATCTTTAAGTCTGAGGGACTGTCCTCTTCCAGGGTAGTTCGTCAATAATCAATTTGCAATCCGTTCGTGGTGAGTATGTCGAACCATGAACGGAACCCCTCGATATATTTCACCCTTCGACAAGCTCAGGGTGAACGGGGTGCGTAAAGAAGTGTTAGATTCACTACACTAGGGGGGATATTAGAGCTGGTCGTTTTTGTCTTAGAATTTCTGACTGGGAAATAGAAGTCGAAAGGTTTGGTCATGGCATTTCATCTACATCGTAACCTTCACCGACATGATGGATTCGGATGCGGTGCTCGTCTACGATCCATAAACGTCCCGCAAGGGGTTCTTTATTCAGGTGGTCCATTACTCTGGTGACAACGCGGTGGACCGCTGTCCGTCCCCTTTTGCGTAACCGCAAAACAATCAGGCCGGGATAGTTCTCCGGGGGAAACATTAAGATATTCGAAAAGTCCAAATCGAGGGAGAGAAGAACACGGTTCTCGGATCGACACGTGTCGGCTATGTCATGATCGTCACGACCGCGGAGCCCCTGATCGAATACGGTAAGTGCGTCGTGGCCCTGTCCACGCAATAAATCCGCCACCTCGACATGTAGGCTCTCGTCTACCTTAAAGCGCATCAACGTACCTCTTGCTCCAATGAGACGTGACGTTCCTCAGCCAGGTCAGCAGCATACGCAATGGCAGCCTGAATATCTTCCTGTGTGACATGGTAACCGCTCATGATCGATTCGTAGGATTCCCCTTCGGCCAGGTTGTCAAGAATCACGGAAACCATCACGCGTGTGTTTTTGATGCAGGCTTTGCCGTGGCAGACATTCGGATTGATGCCAATTCGCTCTCTCCAATTCATCGTTCAAACCTCCTATTCAAACGTCCAATATACCTTTCATTCTTACTATACCAAAAAAGTGATATTATAACAACTCTTATAAGAACAACTCTTATAAGAATATACGAATGTTTTTAAATGACTGAAATAATTATGTTTGGCTCGCCAGATGTGGCGGCTGGCACGATTTTGTTCCCTTGTCAAGCGGCCGGCCTCCCGCGGAGTCATGACGCCATCTGACCAGGCCTGCTGCCGGTGTGAATCAATCCTTCCCTGCTCTGCTTCAAGGCGCATAAACTCTCCTGGTGTGATCGAACCGTTATCGACGCCCTGATAGATGCGCACTTGCTGTCTTGCTTCGCGACGGGTAAAAGGACCTGCAAAGGCTGAAGTTACCGTTCCTATAACTAAAATTCCTACCAACATGACCAACGACATCTTCTTCATTTCTTTTCCCTCCCTATTCATTTTTTAATTGAATACTCATGATTCACCTCCTCTCGTTCTGTTTTGTTTTTAATAAAGAGCAATAGATGTGCCAAATTAGTCAATTAGTCTAATAGTTCGATTAGTCAAATAGTCCTTCAAAAACCATTCTAAGAGTTTAACTTATTGATATCTCAAATATTTTTAAAGAATTGATGTTTACATAAGTGAGTTGAAAACATCCCTACTTCTTAAGAGTTTATCAATTACCAATTCCTTTAAAATGAAGATTTAGGAGGGAAAAGTTTGTCGATGGTTGATGAAAGGAGAGATAATTTCTCCTTTAATTTCAATTAGAAAAGGGATTTTCGACAATCCTGCCAATTTCCTCGACAAGAATTTCCTGGGATATGATTTTGGGATTGAGGTTGAGAATAATAGCGAGAATTTTATCTTAAGCAGGTGTGACCTGGGAAGCCTTATTTTCCCCGTTGATATATTCTTTTACGGTCTCGTGGATCTTATCGCCGATCAAACCAACACTATGGAGCCAGTCCATTGCATCAGATATTTTAAACAAGACATGGGGTTCAATGCGGGAGGCCCTGAGCCTTTCCCTCCCTCCCTGTTCACGGTCCAGCAGAACAACCAATTCGTTTACCACACCGCCCTGATCTCTAACCACTTCCGCCGCTTCAATCACGCTCTCGCCCGTTGTGATGAGATCATCCACGATGAGAACCCGGTCGTTCCTATCCAGAGTGCCCTCGATCTTCTTTCTGACACCATGTTCCTTCCGCGCCTGGCGGTAGTAAATGAGGGGGATGCCCAACTTCTGGCTGACCATTGTGGCAAATGGAACCCCTGCGGTGGGCACTCCCAATATCTTATCTATCTTATCCTTGCCGATCTCATTGACGACGATTCTCGTCAGGGAATTGGCGATCCAGTCCATGGTAATCGGGCTGGAGATGGTCAGTCTCAAATCGATATAATAGGGGCTTTTCTTTCCAGAGGCCAGGATATAGTCCCCGAATTTAATGGCATCGTTCTTGATTAAGAGGATACCGACCTGTTTGGTCAGGAAGAGCTTCTCCTCCCCCCAGACCTTCTTCTCAATCTCCTCAATCCCCAGTATCATAAGCCCTCCAAAACTGTTTGTTACCACTTTTATACAGATTTTGGACGGATGTCAATAGTGATGATGAATTGCTCAGAAAATAAGGGTTTCGTCTAACGGGTATGGTAAGGAAGCCCGTATCGTTAATAAAAGGCTACGTTTATCGTCTCTTAATTCTTTCCACGTAACCTTAACCAGTAATCGAAACGGGCTTCGTCACCCTAACCTTAACCCAAGCACCCGGAATATTTTCATTGTTGGAGCCTGTCCCGTATAAACGGGAGGTGACGCTCTGTCATGAAAGATTATCTTGTGATGGTGGTCCCTGTTTCTCCCTTAATTGCTCCTAAAAGGTTCTCCGGAGAGGTGATGACGGCTTTTTGGCCGCCTCCTTCGAGAAACTGGATGGTGGCCTCGATCTTGGGTCTCATCGAACCGGGCTTGAAATGTCCTTCTTTTAGATATTGTTTGATTTCAGGAAGGGTGGCACGGCGGATCGGTCTCTGTTCTTCTTTTCCGAAGTTCAGATAGACCGCATCGACTGCCGTTGAAATAATAAACGTATCTGCGCCAAGATTTCTCGCCAAAAGGGAAGATCCTAAGTCTTTATCAATAACGGCCTCAACGCCTTCGAGATCCCATTGTTCGTTACGTATCACTGGAATTCCGCCACCGCCTGCAGCGACCACAATGTAACCGTTTCCCACCAGTGACCTGATGGCATCCAGTTCGATGATCTCTCTCGGAATGGGAGAGGGAACGACACGCCTGAAACCCCGTCCGGCATCCTCCATCACCTGCCAGTTCATTTCCGCTTTATGGGCGAGGGCTTCTTGTTCTGACATGAATGAGCCAATGGGTTTGGTTGGGTTTTGAAAGGATGGATCCTCCCGGTCCACAATGGTCTTGGTCACCACGGCGACCACTTTCTTCGAAAGTCCCATTTTGCGGAACTCGTTCAGAAGGGCCATTTGAATCATATACCCGATGGCCCCCTGTGTATCAGCGCCACAGATGTCCAAAGGAATAAGGGGAAGTTCATGACGGGCAAGTTCTCCTCTTCTATAGATAAATCCTACCTGCGGGCCATTGCCGTGCGTGATGACCAGGTTCAGCCCTTCTGCAATCAGGTCGGCGATATACCTCGAGGTCTCCTTTACCGCTTCGTATTGTGAAGAGAGAGCGATATGGTTTTTATCTTTTATTAAAGAGTTTCCACCGATGGCAAGAA
>DYHU01000262.1 GCA_020724025.1 Syntrophorhabdus sp.
TACCCTGGATCCTCTTCGTCGCAACGAATTACAAGAGCCAAGCAATTATGGACCCTCTCCATGGAGACCCTGGCACTTTTCAAAACATCATCGCTAATATTTTGAATGATTGGGCGTCCCGAACTCCATTAATGGTAATATCCATACTCCTTCTCATCCTCTTTCCCATTCTCTCAAAGAAAAAAGAGAATGCTCTTATCCTCCTGGTTATTTTTATTTTCCCTATCGGGGGGCTCTACCTCTTTTGCAAATTATTCAACATCACCCATTTCATCACTTCCAGATATTTTATCAATTTCCTTCCCCTCTTTTTTATCATGCTCTTTCTCTCCCTCGATGCCATTGAGGTAAAGGTTTTCGATCTGAGAAGGTTCCTTAGGCTCAAGCTTCTCTTCCTCATCTTTCTTATCGCCTCCAATCTTATTTTTCTTCCACTCTACTACCGTTCTGAAAAACAAAATTTCAGAGGCCTCGTTAATTATTTGAGCGGACATCTCCGAGAGAGAGATACGATCTTTGTTCAATCGATAGCCTATATTCCAGGGATCCTCCATTATTTCGGGACCATACCAAAAGGTCGCCACTATTCCATCCCTTATGAGTTTAAAGATTCTGGAAACCAAATCGAATTTAAAAAGCCCTTCGTCTATAAAAATATATATTATACCATCTATTCCTCTAATATTTGTTGTGCCCAATATATTTCAGATGGGAATCGATTATGGATTGTCCATGGAAAAGAAGGGGCAAAGCAATTTAGTGAAAGTTTCCCTGTTGCAGTGAAAGGTTATTTCGATGGAAGATTTGCCAGTTTCAGAAGATTCCCAAGCGATGCCTCAATGTACCTCTTTCTCTGGGATCCCAACTCACCGGATGAAAAGGGAATTGATATGCCGATTGAATGAACTGCAAAGGACTGAGTTAAAAATGGACTGAGGTTATTAAAGGGACTGAGGACTGAGTGAAAGAAGGACTGAGTGTTTAGGACTGAGTATTGAGGGCTGAATAAATTACGAAAGGAAAAGAATCTATTGTTTATTTACTTCTTTTATAAATTGTGGTATGTGTTAATCCATATTTATTTAGTGGTTTGAAATAAGCTTTTTTAAATTCCTCCACGCCGTCCGGGGGCACTTTCGGAATCATGAAAAACGAAATTAAAAAAAGAGATATTCTTTTAAAAACTCTTAAAGAGGTGATGGAAAAGGAAGAAGATGTCCTCTTTGCCTACCTCTATGGTTCGTATGCATACGGTGTCGTCCATTCTGAGAGTGATATTGATGTAGCGGTTTATCTTAAGCCTTCAGATATCAAAGAATACCTTAATAAGGAAAAGAGAATCCTCTCCGCCTTAATTGATAGACTTCACACTGACCGAATTGACCTTAGAATCCTTAATGTCTCGCCTCTTCTTCTACAGTATCATGTAATCAAGGAAGGGATTCCTATTTTGATTAAAGATGAGCAAGAAAGGATTGATTTTGAGACCAGGGTGATGAACAGATTTTTCGAATTGAAGCCTTGTCTTGATGAGTATAGGGAGATGCTTTTTTTGAGAATTAAAGCGGGTATCTAAATGAAATCAAAAGGGCTAATCAGGAAAGAAAGGATCATCGAATATCTCGATAATATCGAAAGACAGCTGAAGGACATCAGATCGATCCCCATTCCGGATAAAGATTTTTTCCTTAACAGGGAAAATTCAATCCAGATTAAAGCAATCAAATATAGTCTGGCCTGTGCCATTCAGGATGTTACTCGTATCTCGGCACATATCGCCTCAGCCCTTTCCCTATGGAAAGTCAGGGAGAGCGAAGCTGAAGCCATCCTGGCTTTGGCTGAGGGGGGAATCATACCAAAGGAATTTGTCGAGAAGATAAAGGGAATGCCTTCATTTCGAAATAGGATTATCCATGATTATTTGCCCAACGAATTTGATGCAGAAAAACTTTATGAGAGTTTACAAAATTTAGATGATTTTAAGAAATTATCAAGATATGTCCTCGAATGGATTTCAAAAGAGGACTGAAGATAGAGTTAAAAAAGGACTGAGGTTATTAAAGGGACTGAGGACTTAAAATATACAACAAGGACTGGGGTACTATAATGAGCGCTGAAAAATAGAGAGGTTTTAGGATTTGTTTGCCTTATGGGTCTCCGGACAAGCTTATAATTTTTGGAAGGTTACCTTTCCTTCCATATCACTAAAACATACCCTAAAGATATCAAAGAAGTCTCTTCTGCCCAAAAGATTAAAGCCGACACCAAGTCTTTCAGAAAAGCCTATCTCAGCAGTAAATTCAATCTCACCAATACTCACTGGAAGGTTAAAGAGATATACAGGGATATAACTCCCGTCACCAACTACAACCATTGTTTTTCTCCCTTGCATGATGTCTATTCCGAGACCTTCAGCTTCTTTGCAGGCAAAAATGGAATAGGTAGCCCCTGAATCCACAAAAGCCCAAAATTCAAACCAACGGTCTTGCCCCTTTAATTTAATAGGAATCATAGGAACTATCATATCTCGATATTTTGTGTAAGCAAATTCTATAACAGACACTCAAAGTCCTCCTCTCTTGGGACCCGGAGAACGGAGGGTATTAGCGTTGGATATTTTTCCCTGGCCGCATCATCCACCTCTTTGACGGAGTCTCCCACAGCGACAACTCCCCCACCCGCCACAGAAACATATTTGCCCGCATAATTCTTTACCAATTCGCTGAAGTGTTCATATATCCATTTCTGGTCCTCGGTTACCATCTCTTTCACACCTCCCTAAATTTGAAATATCTTCTCCTTTCCTTGGCTGATATTATGTTTTCTTATATTTTGATATTTATCACCTCCCAAGTCAAGCATATCATATCAAAATTATTGTTAAGCAGAAGAATAGAAAGGTGGATCCGCTTCGCTTGATCCACCCTACACCTAACTTTCAAAAAATCGCCCTGTTTCGTCACCTGGTAAATATTTTTGGTAAGTTCTCTTGCCTTCTGCCAGGCAATCAAATCCTCAAACTTCTCTATCCTCCCAGGATTGGTCATAAATTAACTCCTTTCAATAAAATCTATCCAAACATATTTGAAATTTCTCCAAAATCCCCTCCCCCTTTCGATGGGGGAGGGTGAGGGTGGGGGTGGACAAAAGAGATTTGGTCTGAATTTGGTCCCCCCTCCCCTTCATCCCCTCCCACGTTGGGGAGTGGAAGTTTTTTTGTGTAAAAATGTTAGAGATAAATCCTCAGACTTTCTTGTGTAGGAATCTTATGTATTCAATACTACTCGGCCCTCAGTCGTCGGTGCTCAGTCCTTAAATATAGGGATGATATCGATCTACCCAGAGTTGCCAGATGAGGAGGGTCCAGAGTTGTTTTCGATTATCCCTTTCATTCTCAAGGTGATCTTGAAGGAGCTTTTCAACATATTCAGGGTTGAGAAATCCCTCTCGTTTAATTCGATCAGCCGAAAGTTGATCGCTAAACAATTCCTTCAAGGGTCCCTTTACCCATTTGGCAATGGGAACGCCAAACCCTTTTTTGGGCCTATTGACCACTTCTTCCGGCAGAAACTTCTTCATCGCCCTTTTTAGAATATATTTCGACGTAAACCCTCTTAATTTCAATCTTGAAGGAAGTCCCATCACAAATTCCACAAGCTCAGAATCGAGAAATGGCGCTCTTACTTCAAGGGAGCAGGCCATGCTGGCCCGATCGACCTTCACCAGAATGGCTTCCTGGAGATAGAGCCTTAAATCCAGGTATTGCAGGAGGGTCATTCGATCCCTCGATGGATATTCCTTCTCATACAAAGAGATATCTTCAACCAATCGATCTCGATTGAACTGGTTACTAATCTCATCAGATAAAACTTTTTCATTTTCTGAAAACGAGAAAGAGCCCAGCCAGACCGAGTTCCTGATTCCATCGGGATAGCCGATGCCGGAGAGAAATTTTTTAACCTTGAAATCGAAACTGATATTTTCGTCGGATACCGGAAGCAAATTTGCTAAAAAAGTGGCAACGGGATGAAGAAAACCGAAATAATTCTCATAAGGCCTGGCCAATTGATGAGCAAGATAGGTGGGATACCCTGCAAATAACTCGTCCCCTCCGTCTCCACCCAGGGCGACCGTTACATGTTCACGGGTGAATTTAGAAAGAAGATACGTGGGCAAAATGGAGGCATCGGCCATCGGTTCATCTAAAATATCTGGCAGCTTTGGAACGATTTGGAGTAGGTCATCAGGAGTCATTCTCTGTTCATAATGCTCCGTTTCAAGAAAAGTGGATGCCAGGTAGGCATATCTTGATTCGTCAAAAGATGGATCTTCGAAACCGATCGAAAAGGTTTTTACCTTTCCTGGAACCTCCTTTTGGGCAAAGGCGGCGATCGCGCTCGAATCAATTCCTCCGCTTAAAAAAATACCCAGGGGAACATCACTGATGAGCCTCCGTCTCACCGAGGCTCGTAGAAGCTCGATGATCCTTGAATCAGCCTCTGCCTCTGAAATGTCCGTCACCTCTCCGGCATCAAACGGTGACCAATATTTTTTTATTTCGTGTTTGCCGTTTCTCCAGATTAAGTAAGAAGCGGCTGGAAGTTTCATCGCATTTTCAAAGATGCTATGCGGAGAGGGGATAAATTCATAAAAAAGATATTTCGTCAGAGAGAGTGGAGAAATCTTTCGCGGGAAATTGGGGTAACCCATGATGGCTTTCAATTCCGAAGCAAACAAGAAAGCCCCGGGGAGGATACTGTAATAGAGAGGTTTCTTTCCAAGCCGATCTCTTGCAAGGATGAGTTGTTTTTTGCTGTCATCCCAGATTCCAATGGCAAACATCCCACTCAAATGTTTAAAACACTCTTCTCCATATTCTTCATAAGAATGGATAATCACTTCCGTATCCGAATTTGTTTTAAACCGATGACCGAGTGCTCTTAATTTTTCTCTTAATTCTTGGAAATTATAAATCTCTCCATTAAAGATGACCCATACCGTCCCATCCTCATTGGAAAGGGGCTGTTGCCCTGAGACCAAATCGATGATGCTTAATCTTCGATGTCCAAGGAAAAGAAAAGGGCCTTTCTCGTCCAGGGGCCGAATATATTCACCCCGGTCGTCCGGCCCTCTATGGGAAAGAACATCCCGCATTCCCCTTAGAATTTGGCGCTCAGGAATTTCAGATGGTTTTGAGGTGAGAAATCCTACGATGCCGCACATTTATATCGTGTCCGTTAGATTATAAAAAAGTTGACGGTGACGATGCTCGTATCGA
>DYHU01000263.1 GCA_020724025.1 Syntrophorhabdus sp.
TAATTGGGGAAGGGTTCCTATTTTATCAAGTATCGCATGGGGCGTGATACTGGTGAGGAAAACGGAAAGGAGGACAGTTGACTCGCGAGGAACTGCTTGAACTCATCGCTGAAGTCCAGCGGCAATAAAGATAGCTAATGTTAAAAGGTTGATTGCCAAATGAAACAAGAAGGACATTACCAAAAAGCAAATGAGATTAAAGCAAGTCTTCAGAAACTTATTCCCGATCCAGAGGGAAAAAATGTAGTAGCGATTGTCGAATTGACTTATGGAGTTGTCCAGCATTTAATCGCTGCCGGAATGGAGAGGATTCACCATGTTCATTCCGATACCCATGTGGGGCTACCCCATCTTCTAAGAGACCACGGAGAGGATGAATTAGCATCGATCTTTGAGCGTTTAGATTTTTTTCGTCAGGGTCGGTGGTATGGGGGAAAAGGGAACGGTGATGTCATTCGGGAGTGTTTGGAGATAATCGAAAAAGTAGAAAGGTGGGCTCAAGTATGATACCAGATGAATTGATGTTACCCATTATGGAATTTATCCGTAGGGCAGATGGAATACCTAATCTTAAGGCAGCAGTACTATTTGGCTCCACAGTCGATGGGACCATGGGTAAAAAGAGTGACATCGATGTTCTCCTTTTGTTTGATACGAACCACAACCCAGAAATAGGAGATGAGATGAAAGCTGCCCTTAATCTCTCTGGATTTATAGCGAAGAAATTTGATCTCCCTTACTCTTTTTCATTTGTAGCCAAAAATCTGAATGACCCCAAAGATGTTGAGCCAGATTTTCTCTGGAGGGTTGCCGAAAAGGGTATATTGATTTGGGGCAAGCCTGACATAAACATCCTCAAAGGAACCCACCCATCCCTTGAGGCAATGGCGTTAATTAAATTTTCTCTTGAAGGGCTTCCGGGCAAAAATCGGGCTTCTATCAGAAGAGCACTCTATGGTTATAAAGTAGAAAAAACAGTGAAGGGAAAGACCTATATTAGTCAGAAGGGAGGGGTACTCAGCAAAAAAGATTATAGACTGACACCAGGCGTTGTTATGGTTCCTGCCTCATTGCTTGACCAGATTTCAGAAGTTTTAAAGAATAATGGCGCTAAGTTCAAAATCACAAAAATTTGGGTATGATACTGTATCTTCAGATACAGAATCGCTTTAAGAAATAAGTTTCTGTATTTCTAGATACAGAAAATTTAACCTTTCTGCTGTTGGATTTACAGAAATAGCTTATTTTGTTGAATTCTGTAACTCCAACAATAGAATTCTCAAAATAATCGAAAGTGAAATTTTGAATGTTGTGGCATAATGAAAAACTCGCACCATTGGTGCGAGAAATTAGTTGGTCGGAAAATGTCGTCATTATGGAGATCTGACTGAGGTAAACAACTTGGAAATCTTCCAACTCAAACAAAGTAGTGCCATTTATCCACCTTCTCTACAGAAATATTTGGGCCGCCGTGCCCCTGCAGTCATAACGGCCGTGGGTAACATCGATGTCCTCAATCATAAGAAGCTCGCATTTTTCTGTTCAGTTAAATGTCCAGGCCACCTCATTCTAAAAACCCATGATTTCGTGAAACATCTTGTAGAGGCAATTCATGCCGACGGCCCAGAAGGGCCTCCCTCTGGGGCGGAGCCTGGCCCGGAGGGAATTGCCCCTACAGAAAAAGATTGCTGTTATGAGTGGCTTCCATTCACCCATAGAACGTGAATGCCTAAGAATTTTGCTTCGAGGCACCCAGCCATTGATTATTTGCCCAGCTCGGAGCATCAAAGGAATGAGGATGAGAAAAGAGCTTAAACGGCCACTTGAAGAAGGCCGATTGTTATTTCTTTAGCCATTTAAGGAAACTCAAAGACGTAATACAGTCGAAACCGCAACAGAACGTAATCGCTTTATGGCGGCAATCGCAGATGTGGTCTTTGTTGCCCATGCTTCACCAAATAGTAAAATAGAAAGATTTTTCAAGGATGTGTCGCAGTGGGGTAAAACGATTTACACGTTGGAAGCCGATGCCAACAAGACCCTTATCACCTTGGGGGCAAAGTCAATTACTATCCCCAATATGTTCAAATGAGATTAAATGTTTTTATTTTGCTCCCCCAACTGATCACAGCATTTTGAGATCAAAGGGTAGATAGCTACACCTTTTCGAACATATCTTTGGGGGCGCCGCAGGCAGGGCAGACCCAGGTGTCAGGGACTTTTGCAAAAGGGGTCTTGGGGGGAATGCCCCCATCCTCGTCGCCCTTCTCCGGATCGTAGATATAACCGCAAACCATACATTTGTATTTTTCCATTTCAACCTCCGCCCCCCCACCCCTCCCTCCCCCGCAACGGGGGGAGGGTGAGGGTGGGGGCATGCTTTGAAATTATTTCAATATTTCGTCGTCGTAAATCTTTTCGAGTCTCAGTTTATGCTTGGCTTCTTCATTGGCCAAAAGGGTGAAGAGTTTATTCAAATCCTCGTCTGTGTTCGAATCCTTCATGTCGTTATAGAGTTTAAGGGATTTTTCCTCTCTTTTCATAGCGATCCGGAGTGTATCGGCATAGGAGAGACCGGGTTTCATTTCCACTTCGACCATATAGTCACTTATATGGAGATCAGGAACTTTCTCGATCCTTTTTTGTGAAACCTTCTCCATATTCAGGTTTTCCAATAATTTCCGGTGTCCCTCCTCCTCTTTTGCAAGCGACAAAAAAAGCTCCTTGCCCCCGGAATATTTTGCATTCTGACTGGCTCCGGTGTAAAAATTAAAAGCCTCAATCTCCTTGTCAATGGCAAACTGAATGATCTCCTTAAATTTCTTCCCCTCCATGGCGTCTCCTTTCAGGTCGTGAAATTGGTCTCATTTTAAGAAAAGAACTTCATAGGGTCAAGAGAAAATATCAAAAAGTTCGGAGTTCATAGTGTAGTGCGTCATAAGTCCCTTTACTTTGATTGTCATTCTGGACTTGACCCGGAATCCAGTATTTCTGAACTGGATTCCCGCTTTCGCGGGAATGACGGCTTTGGAACTAATGGAAAGAAGTGTTGGACGCACTACAGTAGTTAGGGGTTCGGAGTCATTTGATCATATATTTTTAGAATTTTTTGTCTCCGAACTCCGAACTCAAAACGCCGAACTATGTTTTTCTTAATAGCCTCATCGAGTTGAGGATGACCAGGAGGGAACTGACCTGGTGCATCACAGCTCCCAGGATCATGGTGACCCATCCCTGGGCGGAGAGAAGAACCAGCACCGTATTAAAGACAAGGGCAAAAGCGATATTCTCCTTAATCACACGAAGGGCCTTGTGAGAGAGGCGGATAGCGGTCGGGATCTTTTCGAGTTCATCGGTCATCAATGCGATGTCTGCTGTCTCGATGGCCACATCCGTTCCTGCCGCTCCCATGGCGATGCCGACATCGGCGGCGGCCAGTGCAGGCGCATCATTTACTCCGTCACCGACCATGGCCACTGTCTGGCCCTGCTTTTTCCACTCCTTCACCCTCAACACCTTCTCTTCGGGAAGAAGATTTGCCTCGTACCGGATCCCTAATTCTTTTCCAATCCGGTTGGCGACCGTTTCACTATCGCCCGTGAGCATCCAGATTTCAGAAAGCCCTTCTTTCCTGATTCTGTCGATGGTGGCCTTGGCCTTCTCCCTCAATGTATCGGCAATGGAGATACTTCCTATGATTCGATGATCCAGAGTGATGAGCAGGGAGGTCATGCCTTCTGATTCTGTTGATCTCAGCATCTCTTTGACAGATTCTGGAACTTCAATTCCTTCCTCTTTGAGGAACGGAGAACTTCCCACCAGGATTTTTCGGTTCTCCCATTGAACCTTTACCCCCTTGCCCCGGAGGTTCTCGAAAGACTCCGGATGAGGGATGTTGAGGCCTACCTCTTCAGCCTTGTCCATGATGGCTCTGGCCAGTGGATGCTCGGAACGTTTCTCGGCAATGGCGGCCCAGTAGAGGACCTCTTTTTCCTTCAAGCCATCAAGGGCTTTCACGTCCACCACTTTAGGCCTCCCATAGGTAAGGGTCCCGGTCTTATCCATCAAAAGGGTCTTCAATCTTCCCATCTGTTCGAGGTAGGCTCCTCCTTTGATCAAGATTCCCTGCCTGGCCGCATTTCCAATGGCAGCCACCACGGCGGTGGGCGTCCCCAGGACAAGGGCACAGGGGCAGGCGACAATGAGGATGGTGATCGCCCGGATGGCATCCCCTGTCATAAGAAAGGTTGCGAGAGCAATGAAGAGAATGGCCGGAATGAAGTATCGGGCAAAGCGGTCCATCACCCTTTGAGTGGGCGATTTCTCCGCCTGAGCCTCAAGGATCAACCTCTTGATCTGGGCCAGCTTCGTATCTTCAGCGACCTGAGTGGTCTCAATCTCACAGGAACCGGACTCATTAATGGTTCCGCAGTAGACCCGCTCCCCGACCCCCTTCTCGATAGGAATCGACTCGCCGGTTAACATGGACTGGTTGATCGAACCACATCCGGAGATGATCTTCCCATCCACAGGAATCCTCTCCCCGGGCTTGACGATTACGATCTCTTTAGCCTTCACCTCCTCAATCGGAACCCGAACTTCTTCTTTCTCCCTTCTCACCCATGCTGTCTTTGGAGCAAGCTGGATCAGAGAAGAGATCGCCCTGCGCGCCTTTCCAACAGTGAGATGTTCTAAGAATTCGCCGAGAAGCATAATGAAGATAACCGTTGCCGCCTCCTGATAGGCGCCGACAGATGTTGCGGCGATGGCGGCAATGGAGACGAGGGTATCCACATTTAAATCAGGGATGAAGAGGGCCTTAATGGCGCTCCTCAGAATGGGGTAGCCACCGAGAATCAAAGAGGCGATGGCCAAGGCGGTCGGGAGGTAGGCTGGTCCCAGATGAAGCCATCCTGAAAGATAGGATAGAGCCAGCGTCATTCCGGAGGATGCCATAAAGAGGAAGGGCCTCATCTCACTCCAGAAGGCGCGGGTTCTCTGGGCGAGGGTCTCCCTCACGACATAACCGGGCTTGGTGATGGCCTTCTTGATTTTCTCCTCTTCCACCCGGTGCGGATCGTAGTAGACCGTGGCCGAGGAGAGGACATAGCTCACCTCTGCGGAGAGGACACCGGGAAGGTGTTCCACCGAGCGTTCAATATTGAGAGCGCAGTCCGCACAGTGGATCCCACCGATATCGACGATGATCTTCGACTTACCTTCGAACTTTTTCTCTTCCATCG
>DYHU01000264.1:0-1869 GCA_020724025.1 Syntrophorhabdus sp.
TTCGTATTGTAAAATGCGGTGTAATCATTATCCTTGAATAAGAAGGCGGGCTCTCCGATGACAACAGGCGTTGAGTGGTAGATATCACCTAATTTCCAGGAAGGATAATTCGTCCCCTTTATATCCACATTGAGCGCCCTCTTCCCTTTATACTTCCCGCTGTCATACTCCGGAAGCAGGGTAAAATTGATGACTGTTTTAGCATCGTCATTGTCAACATCGAGGTCTCCGTCGATATCCTCATTCAATGGATTGACAAATGAATAAAGGGATGATTCGCTGACTTTGAACTCTTTCCTCGCAGGGTTCAGTCCGGCATCAATCCAGGTATAAACCACTCCCCTTCCGGCTTTGGTAATCTCTTCACCCGAATCCCATGCAAAATCAGGGGCGAGAACGCCGGTCTGCTTATCCGCATCCCATGCCATCAGATGGCCCAGCCAGTCACCATCCCTCACATCGAAATTGCCCCTGTAGAGGCGGTCCCTTGCCCTTGTGACGACAGGGCTGGATCTCCCGTAATACTGTCCTGTAATGGCCTGGAAGATGGAACTCAGGGCCGCTTTCAGCTCGCCAAAGTTGGCGGCGAAGTAAGCCTTATCCGTTCCTCCGGCTACCGCGATGTTGGTGAGCGTCTGGTTCCCAACGATATCCCCTCCAAACCCGATGACAAAAGTCTTCACATTCTTTGCCAGGAGACCGCCCGCCTCCGTGACAGCGGCATTGTAATCCGGGACTTCCGGGCTTCCCTTCATCCTGCAGCTTTCCAGTCCATCGGTGAGGAGGATGATATAGTTTCCTCTACAGAGGGTCTCTCCGAACTTCTCCTTGCTCGATGAGTCTCCCCCATTATATTCATTGATATAATCATCAAAATAGGTGAAAGCCCATGCCAGCGAATCTGCAAGAGGTGTCTGTTTCTGAGCGTTGAAAGCCTCGGTATTGCCGGTCAATCCGGTCTTTCCTGCGATGGCCTGAACAGGCAGTTTTGTCCAGTATCCTTGCTTGTTGCCAAAAGCAGTTGATGTTAAAGATCCTGAAGCAGGTAGGACCGGTGTTAAATCGAGAAAGGAGAGAATTTTATTCTTGATGACCGTCCGGTCCGAAGTTTTGAAATTCGAATCCTTATCATCGGGAAAGTTGATAAAGAAGAAATTATTGGGATTAACCCCGGGGTCTCCCGTGGATGCAGGATAGAAGGGATCCTGCTGGTCGCTCTTCTTCCAGTTGCCTCCAGTGATTTTATGATAGGCCCAGGTATGGGGTCTATTGGTTGTTCCTTCAGGCGCATATTTGTATCCTGACCAGTCGAAGCACGTGCCCGGCATTAAATTCCAAACAGGAGTTCCTGCTTTGGTCGCATCACAGGAGGTTCCGGTTGTATCCGCCCATGAATATTTCGTCTGGGTCTGTTTTATCTCAGCCACCGGAGCCCGATATTGGACATCACAGTTCCACCAATTTGCGGTCCGGCTATTAGACGGTGTCACATATTCAGCCTCTCCTGAAAAGTATGTCTTCCATCCTCCACTCGGGCTCGGAAATGGATTGTTCTTTGTATCAGCTCCGCAGACCACCGCGGTTGAACTCCAGGTCGCAAGAATACCAAGATTATAAGACCAATATTCCCTATAACGATCATAAGCAGGAGAAACAGGACCGTAAGTAAAGGTATAGACATTGGTCTCCGGATTATGTGTCCGGGCAGTCACCCGGTAGGTGATGGTATAGAGCTTGGTGGCTTGGAAGCTACTTCCTCCTAACCATTTAGGATGGAGAGGCCCGCTTTTATCGTGGATCGAAACGGCTCTCGAAAATTCGGTTCCTGTCGTTGGGTGGGCAGTGACATTACTGCGGGTGTTTCCCCAT
>DYHU01000264.1:1969-5237 GCA_020724025.1 Syntrophorhabdus sp.
GAATAGATAAACTCGCCTCCCGAGACTCTTCCACGGAAGTTTTCAACGCCTCCATCCGCTGTATAAAAGGCAAGATTATAGACTCTCTGATTGCCCGAAATGTTCGCTTCAAAAGAGGTCATGCTGACTGCACTCAGGCCGACAAGGGTCAATACCAGCAGCATAACCAGGGCGATCACCAGCGCCATTCCTTTTTGTCCGTTTCTGGCGTCACTCCCGCCCCGCATAAGAGTGTGAGGTAAACTCCATCGGGAGTCCATAAAGGTTCTAAAATACTGGATTCCTGCTTTCGCAGGAATGACATCAAATTTAAAAAGACTCCTTGTGTAAACTGTTATACTTTTAGCCTTCATTCTATCTCTGCTCCTTTTCATAATGAGGATAAATTCCTCAACTGGATGTTGGAGGTGAGGGTTCTCCTTCTGAAACCATCTCCTCCTCCCAGTTCAGGGTCGGATCGGTCGGTCATGGCCCTGACGGTCACCTGGATCATCCGTATCTCGTCCCGTCGATTTCCAGGCACTGTTCCAACAAAAACCGTTCCATCCGCCAGAGTGTAGGTGAACTGGAGAGATTCGATGTTCTCAGCCAGAGGCTGAGCTGCATTGACATTGTCATTTCTCATCAGGGAGGATTTCCCTTCAAAGACTTCTCGGGAATAGGTGATAGCCTGAACTCGAAATACGGGTTCGTTTATAAAATGGTTCTCTGTCAGGGGTTCGAAGAGTTCGATTTCATTGCCAACGATGTTCTTAATCCTGGCGCTTTCAGACCCATTAATACAGAGATATTGAAGCCCTCCTGTATCAAAACCCGATGCGTCGTTGACCTGGATTTTTGCCGGATCTTCTCCTGATGCGGCATTGGCTGTAAGAAAGGTCATCTCCTGAAAGGCGCCCACGATGGTTATCGTTTGACCATCATCCGAAGGGGTGACAACATTCTTATACGTGCCGTGCATTCCGCCAGCGCCCCATGTTTTTGCATCCTGTCTCCCGAGGCCTGCCATCCGGATCTCCCTCACCATCTGATTGATGGCCATTCTCACATTCTGCTGCATATCGACGACCTGTTCCTGGACCGTATAGGTATGCTGTTGGTGGATGAAGGTCCGGTAGATCCCGGCAATCAGGATACTGCTGATCACCAGAACAACAAGAAGTTCGATAAGCGTCAGTCCTCTTCTATTCATTCTCTTCTCCTCACTGTAACACTTTAGCTCTTTGAAAAAGGTTGTCTAATCCCCCTCATCCCCCTTTGTCAAAAGGGGGAAATGTTTTTCCTCCCTTTGGTCTCCGACCCAGAGCGGTCTCTGACCCGGAGGGCAAAGGGAGGTGGGGAGGGATTTTAAAAAGTATATTTCAAACCGCTAAATTGATACACCTCACTGAGATCGGACCGTGGAGAACGATACGGAATGATCGGTATCATCCCTCCATCTCACGGTAACGGTAATGTCGAGCATCGTTGTCCCGGGAATGACAGCGACCGTATATTCCCTTGTGAATATGGTGTTGATGGTCCCCTCATTATGCGCCCCCCCTGCCAAATCCGCATGACCCCATGCCAGGCTTCTCAAAATCTCCAGACGGTCCTGGGCCAGAACAGAGGCCTGGGTGAGGCTGCTTGAGAAGAAATTGCCTTTCACAGAGGTGATCTGCATCCCGGCAATGGCAAGGAGGCCGATGGCCAAAATGACCAGGCCGACCAGAACTTCAATGAGTGTAAACCCCGCACTCCGTGTTAAAAGACGGGGTTTTACGTGGTGCGGGGTAATAAATCCTCTCTTATTCAATTCTGATCCTCCTTCCAGCTAAACTGATCGTTTTCTGAGAGCCTTTTGAATTGATTAAATTTACAATTCCAGTGGTTATTGTTGAATCCGACCGAAAAGTCGCAATATTCCCGGCAAATGTCGTGTTGAATTGGACCCCACTGCTCAATACCTGGACATCGCCGTCATTGACGATTATGCCACCTGTATCATACTGGAGGATGTAACTCCTGTTTGCAGGATCAAAGGATATCTGATAGGTCAGATTGTTTGAAATCGCCCTCATCTGTGCGATCCTCATCGTTGAAACGATATCTCGGGTCGCTCCCCTCAGCCTATAATGAGGCATCCAAGAACTGAGACCGGGAGCCATCAAAGTTGCTCCAATGGCGATGATGACCATCACGATAATCAACTCGATCAATGTCACTCCTTTTTGGTTCCTCATTTCTTACCTCACTCCTTACCCCCTCACCTTATTCCTTTTCCCCAGAGGCTGTGTCGCAATCCCTTTTTTGTCATTGCGAGCGACCGAAGGGAGCGTGGCAATCTCTGGATTATCGATGCCTTGTGAGATTGCTTCGGTCGTTTCACTCCCTCGCAATGACATTGCGACACAGTCTCCCAGGGGAGAGGGGAAGGGTGAGGGGTAAAAAAAACCGGATTACCTGTTTCAGCCACGGTAACCCGGTTTGCTCCGTTTCGACTTCGGCAACCCGGCCATCCCGTATTTTCCAGGATCCGTGGCTTTCCGCCCCACAATCGCTCGTGGTTTGGCTTTTTCCGTCTATATTCAGTTTGATTATATTATTAGCAAATACTATGCCATTTGGCTAAATTTCTTTAACGTATTGATTTATAATGATATTTTGAATATCACCTCCCTCAGGTGTTTTCTCCTATCCAAAAATTGTTTCTATGAGGTATGAAAAAGTTTCTAAGCCCAATTATTTAGAGTCTGTTTATAAATTCCGTTATTCCGTCATGCCGGACTTGAGGAGCCTGCCCCGTACTTGATACGGGGGCATCCAGACGTCGTCCCGACGAAAGTCGGGAACCATCTCAAAGACTGGATCCCGGTTTTCACCGGGAACCCTGGATTCCGGCTTTCGCCGGAATGACGACCTTTTTGGAAACCGTTAGTTTATAAACAGACACTATTTAAAATACCTCTCTCCAGGACCTCGATCTGGCTGTTGGCCATCCAAGGAATCGAATCCGTATGATATCTTTCGCACTTACATTCGATGAAACATAAATATTTCCATTCGTTACCACAGGTGAAGTGGGGATTCCTGGACCTATAACCACATAGTCGCTTACAGGATTGGGGCGGCCGTTATTGTCGAGCGTGACCAGGCCGGCAATCCCTCCTTCAAGACCTGCATTCGAAATTTTCAAACCGTAGAGCCTTCCTTCGCCTGCGCCGCAATATTCACTGCTCGCTGTGTAGAGCCATGACGTAAAATAGACGACATAATTGGCAACAACCGG
>DYHU01000265.1 GCA_020724025.1 Syntrophorhabdus sp.
TTATATTGGTCTGCAGGTTGCGTCCGGAAGTTATCGCGCCATATGCATTGAGTTTGTGGTATGGTAACCAGTGTCGAGCACTGATTGCCGGACGCATTGAAAAGGCGATGATTCATCCATCGATCGGTTATATTAGGCTACCTGGGGTTTATGCAAAGATGCTGGCTGTCATCCACGAGGGTGTTTTGGGGGAACTGGATGAGAAGGGGGCTGAGACCGTTGTTGCGACTCTTGATGAGAAATTTTGCCGGCACGAAACAGAGGTTGTCTCCATCCATATGCTGCGTGAGAAAAGTGCCCTTTGGCAACCCCTGCACCGTCGTAACATCCAGGCGCTGGGGATCGATCATACTCGGTGGATGACCCACCGGGGGCTTAAGTTGGAGAAAGAACCAGGGTTTTTAATTCGGAACATGCGGTCAAAGCACCGTTCCTGGATCAAGCGTAAAGAACGGGAGTTGGAAGAGTCTTTTCCGGGAAAAGTTCACTGGGAGTGGCACTCCCGGGAACTCGACATACCAACACTCTGTGAGCGGATGGAAGCAGTGGCTAAAACGACGTACCAGCGAGGTCTTGGAGCCGGCTTCATTGACAACAGGGAAACGCGGGAAAGGCTTGCCCTGTTCGCTCAAAGGGGACAGATAAGGGTTCTCCTTTTGAAAACTGATGGATTGCCGAAAGCATACTGGCTTGGAATCGTATACGGCAAGGAATTTCACGCTTCAGCAACCGGTTACACTCCGGATATGGCCGGTTTTGAAGTGGGAACACTGGCTTTTCATCGGTTGGTTGATGAACTGGTGCGAGAAGGCATTGACTTTCTCGACTTCGGTTTAGGAGACGCCTATTACAAAGAGCGGTTCGCAGATTCTTCCTGGCGGGAAGCGAGTGTACAGCTCTTTGCCCGATCAATCAAGGGAAGATTTCTCCACGGGTATCTGGGGGTTTCTACTTGGATCGATGGTTTTGCTCGAGGTATAGCTAAAAGACTCGGCGTGCTGGATCGTGTTAAGCAATCGTGGCGTTCCCGTTTACGCAAATGAAGAAGAATCGATTATCAAGCGTAACCGATATTACCCGGTGGCGGCTTTGTGTAGGGTGTGGAGCGTGTGTTTTTGCTTGCAAGCATGGAAATATCGTTATGGAGGATGTGATAGGAGATGGACTGCGCCCGATTAGAAAGATAAAGTCTGCCAAGAGGCGAAGACTAAAACTGAGGAGGCCAGAACCAGGTTGTGCGAGACCTTCAATAAGCTCTTTTCGCGAGAACATGAAGGGGCAAAGTGATAGGCCTTGAGGCACGAACCCGGAAGCAATAAACCATCCCTTGTCTCACGATCTGACTTAAATTTTAAGTCAACTCCAAAGAGTTTGAGAGTGAAGAACCCCGCCCTGACAAGCGGGGCATTCCGTAAAAACAAAATTTCAGCCCCCCATGTCACGGATCTCAGAGATTCTGAACCAAGCTCAGAATGACATTTTTGAAAGTTTCTCTAAATTTAATTTTTCATGCTTTCAGCACGTGGGCTTTCATCCCCACCCTTGCAGGTAGGGTATTTCCCCTTGATTTTATAAAATCAAGTTTCTAAGCCCTTATACTTCCTGACTTAATATTTAAGTCAACTCTGTCATGCCTCAAACTTTAGATCCGGACGAGATTCTATCGAGACTTTTTGGGTCTGTGTCACGGGCACGGATTCTCGGACTTCTCATTTCACAGACCGGGAGGGCCTTTTATCAGAGAGAGATTATGTATGAAGCGGGACTTAGCCTTCAGCCGACCCAGCGGGAGCTCAACAATTTGCTCGACCTGGGGATTATCAAGAGACGGGAAACCCACGATAAGGTCTACTACGAAGTCGATCCGCTATCCCCTTTTTTTAAACCTCTCTCCGAGGTCTGTGAAATTGTCCAAAGACAGAATCAATCCCAAAAGAAGAGAAAATAAATTGGACCCAACGACTTATTTTCCGGGGAGGGACCCTTCGAAAGCATTCATGAGATGATAGCTTTCACAGAGGGATTGGGCCAAAGCCATCCGCCGACCTCTTAAGCTGCTGACTTAAGTTTTGAGTCAGCATGGACCTGTTGCTTCAGTTCCAATTTCAGAGTAAAAGACCTTTCCGGCCTCATATTTTCTGACTTAATTTTTGAGTCAACTTACCTAAGATGTTTACTGCTTTAGATTGAGAGGAGATTCTGCCCGGACTATTCAACTCTGTTTCCAGGGTAGAACTCTCAGGTTTTCCATCTCCGAGGAAGTAGGGTCTTCTTCTTTAAGGCCGACGAATCCGGTATGAAGTTTCGAAACGTAACGGATGTTACTCGGTGGCGATTGTGCGTGGGATGCGGGGCCTGCGTTTCGGTCTGCCCGGAGGGATTCGTCAGGCTTGTTAACAGGGAGAGCGAGGGGATCAGACCGGTAGTTACTGCAGGGAACTGCGGAACATGCGATAAATGTTTAACCGTATGCCCGGGTTGGCGACTGCCCAAATCGGGCCCTGAAGGCGATGGCGGACAGATAGATTTAATGTGGCCGGACTGGGGGCCGATCAAGGAGATATGGGAAGGGTATGCGGCGGACGACGATCTCCGCCATTTCGCATCGTCCGGCGGCGCCGCAAGCGCAATAGCTCTTTACTGCCTTGAGAAAGAGGGAGTGGAGCAGGTTATTCACACAGGTCCGGATCATGAAAGTACCTGGGGCAATCGGACTGTCTTCAGCCGGACAAAGAGTCAACTCCTTGCACAAATCGGTTCGCGTTACGCCCCTGCCTCCCCTTGTGACGGCTTATCCGAAGTTGCGACTGCGCAGGCGCCATCCCTTTTCATTGGAAAGCCATGCGACATACAGGGGGTGAGAAAGGCAGAACTGGTTTTCCCCGAACTTAAGAAAAGGATTGGAATGACAGTAAGCATATTCTGTGCAGGGACCCCGTCTACAGCGGCCACGCTCAAGCTGATAAAATCGCTGAACGTACCAATCGATCAGGCAACCGGCATCCGTTATCGAGGCCGAGGCTGGCCCGGGACCTTCGCAGTCTGGACGAATAGTAGCAAGAAACCGGTGGTCGAGATTCCGTATGCCGAGGCGTGGGGATTTCTGCAGAGATACCGTCCGTTCAGGTGCTATCTCTGCCCCGACGGGACTGGAGAATGTGCGGATATCTCCTGCGGTGATCCATGGTACCGGAAGATCCGTGACGGGGAGCGGGGATATTCGCTGATTCTGATTCGGACGAAACAGGGAAGAGAGATATTCCATAAAGCAAAAAAAGAGGGTTACATCATGGCTGAGCAGGTGAAGCCCGAGGTTTTACCGTTATCCCAGCCAGGATTTCCGGCGAAGAGAGGCGCCATCTGGGGAAGACTGCTCACTATGAAGATGTTTGGCATACCTACCCCAACCTACGAAGGCTGGCCTTTGTTTGAGTGCTGGATGAACCTGCCGGCGAAAGAAAAGGCAAAATCGATTCTCGGAACTGCGAGAAGGATTATTGCAAGGAGGTACTACAGGCCAATGAAGTATTGAACACATGGGTGTAGCATGTGGGGGGCAGGGCATTGCCACGGAAGATGCCCCATTAACCGATCGAAGAATGGAATGGTGGAATGTTGGAATGGTGGAAAGATGGGGTGTGAAGCCATTGCCGGAATTGGAACGTATAGTATGAAAAAAGTTATTGTCATATTGCACCTCGTTGCTGTTTTTCTTGGTACTGGCGTTGCCGGGGCGACGGAGAGGGGAATTCAGACGGCAAGCCTGGAATACCGGGACCATGTGGTTCAGGACGGCGTGACATGGAAATTTAGAGAAAAGGTGCCTGTTGGAAAGTTCGTCAACTCGGACTTCTATATTGTGGGGCGTGCGACAATAGTATCGATAACGCCTGCGCCTGGACATGAAAGAAACGGCAGTGTTTTAAATCTGTCCCCGGACCCTTTCAGGAGTGGTTTTGATGACAGGGTGAGTGGCAACCGTTACGACCCAGGTCTGAGCGTGCGCTTGCCGGTCGAAATGGCGCCTGGCGATGTTCTCATTTCATCGATCAGCGTGAATGCAGTAGGAGAACTTCCGGCTCCTCTCAGGCCCGTTGATAAGTCGATAAGTCCTGTCCGAAGTGTCAGTGTTCTGACATGCCTTGCCGAGCCCGTGCCGCAGGATACTTTTCGTCCATCGTATTGCGGCCGAGAACAGAAGATATACCTCGCACGGAACCTTCGGGGGGATTTGCTTCCCCGCCTTCCCCGGGTCAATGGGGGGCTGGATCATGATCCCAGGCCGCTTTCAATAGAGGATTGGGCCAATCGATTCCGAAGGCCATGGATCGACACATGCTTCTTTGGCTTCGATGCGCCCATTGAATATATGCCGCACTATGGACGCGAGGTGGGCAGGGCAGTGGGGATCGCCAGCCTCATGTTGATGCTCGATTATTCTGCGGCGAAGAAAGAGAAACTGCTTGTCAACTTCGTGCAGTACGGCATTGATCTGTGGGGTATCGTGCGTGCTGGGCATCGAGGCTGGCCGGGTCACGGGGGACACGGCTCGGGCAGGAAGTGGCCCATAATTTTTGCAGGCATCATGCTCAATGATCCGGATATGCAATCCCCCAATAGAAAGTACCCTTCGGTCATGTTCGGCGAGGATATGCAGACCATGTATGGGGATGGCTGGACAGGGGCCAAGGCGTTGTATGCCGGCCATGTAGGAAAAGAAGGGCGAATTGACAAAATAGGCTGGGGAGCCTACGAACATCTGCATCCTTCTGAGTGGCCGAATCAAATAGGCGAAGGTTACCGCCGCTGCTGCACAAGTGTCGCCTGGGCAGGACAGGCTTTGGCAGCACGGATCATGAAGGCTGAGCGGATCTGGAACCACGATGCATTTTTTGATTATGTGGACCGATGGATGACGGAAGATGATACCAAGGCTATAGAAGAGATTAAGAAGGCCAAGGGGTGGGATTTTTCTGCCAAATGGGCGAGACAAGGACAGGCCTGGGATCCATTTGTTAACGAGATGTGGGCCAAATATCGCAACAACATACCTCCTGCGCCAGGTAGACATAAAGATCCGAAAGCAAGTCAGAGTTGGAAGTAGCTGGACATCACTGATGGTTCGAGCAACAGGGAAGGCATTATTGGGGACGTGGTTTATGGGTTGGTTGTTTGGTTGTGTGTTTGGTTGTGGTCGGACCAAGCTAACTAATTGAAAAAGTTGATAAATATGGGA
>DYHU01000266.1 GCA_020724025.1 Syntrophorhabdus sp.
TGAAATCGGTAAAATTCTGGTTTCTTGCAAAATCTCCCCTAAGGCGAATCTGACCGCCTCCATCGACTTTCCATCGATCCTCAGCAGCCTCCGGCTGTTCGGTGGCCTGGCTTTGTGGCAAGGAGAGGAAATGAATAGAAATAAGGAAGGTGAGTAATAGGATTCTTTTCATACTGTCTCCTTTCTTATAGTGTCTTAGAGAACTTGCAATTCAGCAAAAGACCATCTCTACCCTTTGTCGCAATCGTCCGTCTCGTGGATTCCTCTCCGAATCAAAATTCTGATGCTGCCCAGAAGAGTATCGCCATTGCCAATAAGCTACCAACATAAGCAATCCACCCAATCCTGGTTTCCATTCCTGAAAACCTTTTCAAAAGGCCCCTTAAAACAAACCGTGAAACAATGTGTCCTGTACCTACGTTCCAATCGATCTACCCACGTAGAAACTAAAAAGGCGTAACCCGTCAATGCCAGAGCATCGAGTTACGCCTTCACTTCCCCCGGTTGCACCAGGGGCCGTAAGCCGTCCCTAAATCATTCTAGGCTGTTTCTTTCAGCAAATCCGTCAATCTCTTTCTTAGTTCCTCCAACATCTTCGATTTGAAGGACTTCTTTGTCTCCTCCAATACCTCGATCGTTTCCAGGAGAACCCTGTAGAACAGCCTCTTATGTTGACAATCAGGCGTTGAGCAGGGGTCCGTAGGAGGTGGACTCTTGATCTTTCCGAGGATGGTGAGAAGCACGTTTTGCTGCATATCTACCCGGTCATGGAAATCCCGGGTAGTCCTTTCGATTATCTTTATCCAATGATCCCTGTTTCCCTGTGCGAGGGCTTTCTCACCATTCATCTCACAATCTCCAGCCCATATCCACCGTTTCTCAATCTTTCTCCAGCCGTACATAAATCGTTCCTGGAATCACACACAATCCTTCCATGCTTAAGAGTAATGATTCTCTGAGCAACAGACCCGATTTCTCGGTCATGGGTCACAACAACAATGGTCTTTCCTCCTTTATGGAGATCAAAAAGAATTTCCAGGACTTTCTTCTCATTTTCTTCATCAAGATTTCCTGTGGGTTCATCGGCCAGGATAATCTTCGGGTCATTGATGAGAGCTCGTGCGATGCAGACCCTTTGCTGTTCACCGCCTGAGAGCTGTGCGGGGAGATGATGGGCACGTTCAGCAAGTTGAACCCGTTCCAAAGCTGCTTCAGCCTGCTTTTCGTCCACCATCGAGTGATAGTACTGGGCCAACATCACATTCTCCAATGCATTGAGGTATGGAATAAGGTGGAATTGTTGAAAGACAAGGCCGATGTTTTCACGCCTGAATACTGCCCATTCATCCGATCTGAATTGGTCCGTATCCACACCAAACACTTTGACCCGGCCACTGGTGGGCCTATCAAGCCCGTCTATAATATTTAGCAGGGTGCTCTTACCCGAGCCTGAGGGTCCCATCACTGCTACCCATTCACTCTGTTCGATATGAATATTTACGCCATCCAATGCGCGAACCCCTCCTGGGTAGTGCTTATTCACTTCATCCATAATAATTGCTGCTGTGTTCATTCTCATTCCCCTTTTAATGCAACGGCCGGTTGTATTCGCATAGCCCGCAGGGCACCGATACTGCCTGCCAGGAGTGAAACCCCCACGGTGACGATGAGTGTAATGGGAAACGCAGTCATCTGCGGCGTGACGGAGGTACGAAAAATCTGCTTTTCAAGAAATTGTGATACTATGGTGCCTGCCAGAATCCCAATCACTGAGGCCACGGTTCCAATAGTCGTGCCTTCGAGCAGCAAAAAGGCGACGATTGATCGACGTTTTGCCCCGATGGCCCGCATCAAGGCTAACTCCTTTCGGCGTTCCACAATACGAGCCAGTACGGCCGATGACACTCCGAGAGAGGTCAATATCAGCACGGCTAATAGAGACAGGCCAGAAAGCAAGGCTACTTTTTCTAATGTGGTTTTCTCTCCGTACAGAATTTGGCGGAGCGGTTTCACCTCCATATTGCCCTGTACCCCTGCTACCCGGAGTTCTTCGTTTAGCCGTTTGATTCCCTCTTCGCCTTCTGGAACTGAAAGAAGCGCATAACTTAGAACCACCTGTTGAGAATATCCCGATGGAGCATGTCTAACAACAGAGCGTGAAGGTTGGGCAGAGGGTTGGGAGATAAATATCCTGTTTTCATCCTCATCTCCTGAATTAACGATACCGGTAATCCTGTAATTTGTTTTTTCGTCTCTACCAACCATTCCCGTCACACTAACGATCATTCCAGGCTTCAATCGCAGTAATTCACTCACTCCCCTGCCTACAAGACATTCTCCAGCCAGGATGGTCCTCTGCCCGACAATGGCCCAATAGGGGGTCATCCGCAAAAGTTTTTCAGGATCCACTATTACAATCGCTACCGGTCGTCCATTAATCGTCCCCACCTGCACATCTAACCGGGTCATTTCAGCACCTTGGTGCTTGACAATATTTTCTAATACCTGCCATGTGCCCAAATACTCTTCCTCTTCAGGGTTTGAGCCGGAATAGGCCGTTGCGTTAGCACCGATCTGCCTTAACGTGCTGCTGATTTTTCTGCCCACATCAAGAGAGATGGTTGTAAACAGGGTCACAAGGGAAGCACAGGTGGTCAGAGTAATCAATGTCCAGATGGTCATCCTGGCATTCTTGGATAACGACTTTATGATCTTTCTCCACAACATCCGCCACTCCTTAATTTCCATGAAGGACCTGAACGATATTCTGGTTCAGTGCCTGCCATACAGGCCATAGGTGCCCTATCCAGGCCACCACAATCCCGAGAAAAGGAGAGAGCATCATGACGGCCAGATGCATGTTCGATTTGCCACCAAATATGACCTTCACGAGCCACTGTCCCATCCAGGAGCCTGTCATTGCAGCCAGAACCCCACCCATGAACCCGAGAATAGCAGCCTCAGCTAAAAACAGCATTAATACATTGCTACGGTGGGCACCGATAGCCTGAAACAGTGCCACCTCTGGACGTCTTTCTAAAACGGTGGAAGTAAGCACTCCGGTTACGCTAAGGCAACAAGACAAAAGGGTGAGGATGGCCAAAAAAGACATTAACCCCTTTATCCGGGTTAACACCGCTCCCTGAGTTTCAGATATCCTGCGAACAACCCGTGCCACTGAATTCGGAACAGTCTTCTGGGTTTCGAAAGCTACGCTTTCTGGGTACGGAGTGCAGTACCAACGATCATACTCCTCGGGGGTCAGCGACTTCGGGTCGAGACGGTACTTCTCTGCCAGTTTGTTTTCAGGCGTCGTCAATGCGCTTACATCAGCCTCCGAAACCTTGCCCTTGAGGTTAGCCAACATCTGAACCGTACTGAGGGGCGCAATAATGATTGAGTCTTCGCCATCTCCTGTGGAGACGATACCGGAAACCCTGAAGACCTCGACTCTTTCAGCCGTTTCCACTTCGACTTGCCCCCCCGTTGAGACGTTCAATTCCCTCGCAAGTTGCACACCCACCAGACATTCATTCCTTGTCCCTGGCGAGGGCCAACTTCCATTAATGACCCAGTGTTTGTAAACCTGCCGGGCGCCGGTCAGAAAGGGATCGCCTCCCTCAACAGGAATCCTTTCTTCGAACCATAGACCCAGTAGTTTCACTTCCCGCCCCTTGACCTTACCCTCGGTCCACAGGCGGGGGACGATTCCTACAATATTGTTTCCCCAGAAAATCGCTTTTAATTTCGAAAAATCACCTTCTTGCAAATAAGCAGAACCCGTAAGCGGGTTTAATTGATAGTCTCCGATCCTCACCGGGATGGATGATGCGATAGGCAAGACTTTAATATTTGCCCCGAAAGAGCGAAGCTCAAGATTCATCTTATCCCCAGCATCGATACTCAACGTCAGAAGTCCCGCAACAAGGCTGATTCCTATCCAGATTGCCAGGATAGCAAGGACTTTACGGGATTTTCTTCGAGCCAGCGAGGCAAACAACATTCTCCAGAACATGTCCCGTTACCTCTTTTTTGATGTGACGAACTTCGATGGATCGGCCTTAAACATCGCCTGACACTTCATCCCGCTACAAAAGTAGTAGGTTTTCCCTTCGAATGTTTCAAAACCGGAAGCTTCGTTCATTTTGACGCGCATGCCACAAACCGGATCTATCTCCTCCAAGCCTGGCTGCGCGCTGAAGCGCGGGGCTTCACTCATGAGTGCCTTTATAGGGATCAGAAGTTTGCCATTTTTAACCTCATTTTCAAGGGGTATTGGGTTACAGCCCCCGGGATTGCCAAGGGTTGAGGGAGGGATCTCGGCTACACAATTGAGACAAACAAGATTCTCACCTTCCTGGATGTACCCGAAAGCCCCGCAGATCTTGCAAGCATCAAATCCAGTGCGATACTTGCCGTCAGGTGTCTTCATTGCCAGAAACCTCACCAACTGACCTTCCGAGAGCAGGCCAAGGCGGTGGAGTTTCCCGTCCTCAAGATTCTCTAAAGGAACGACCACTGAATCGCCCTCTGTCATGACCGATTCAGGAGAGGGTACTTGTTTGGGCATGAGTTCTCTCGCATAGACGATGCCCACAAAAAGAAGCGCCACCAGAGCGCTGATCACTGCGCCATAGCGGTATTGGCGCTCCCTTTTCGTCTTTGCCTCCAGAAGACGCTTTTCCCCAACGGAAGCCGGATCCATTGTTTTTCCTTCTTGGCTTTTTCTGCTTAACCAGACAAAGAGGGGGATGGCAACCAAGGCTATGATGAAGAGAGAATTGTTGCGCACAACCGGTCCAACCAAGGCCATGGACTTCTGAGTGGCTGGAACGACCCCTGCCTCCGAGAATTCATGGTAACCATTGATCAGAAGTTGAATGACGAAGATACCAAGGACCCATTCCGTAACGATAAAAAACCTCCGCAGGTTGACCTGCAGACTTCCTCTGACAAACATGACGCAAAATACGACTGCGGCGGCTAAGCCCAGGACGGTACCGATAAAGCTGAGCATCGCATCTGTAGTCAAATTGACCGCACTGATAAACATCACCGCTTCGGCACCTTCACGGAATACCATGAGGAAGGCAAAGGCGCCGAGG
>DYHU01000267.1 GCA_020724025.1 Syntrophorhabdus sp.
TAACGTGATCGAGGATTCCATCAAAGAGAAGTTGAAACGGGAGATCATCGGGATTTTACTGGTCGCCATCGCCATCTTCCTTTTCCTCAGCCTGATTTCCTTCGATCCGGCAGATCCATCCCTCTTCTCCTACTCCTCTCAAAAGGTGAAAGTGATTAACAACTGGATGGGGATTGTCGGGGCCTATGTCTCAGGCCTTCTCTTCCAGGGGTTCGGATTTCCTTCTTTTCTCATCTCCTTCGTCCTCGGCTTCTATGCCTTCAGCTTCATCCTCCGCTGGGAGTGGAAGTATCCCCTGGTCAAATTTGGGGGCTGGGCGGTCATCCTCCTGACCACTTCATCCCTCTTCAGTTTGTGGATGAAGCCCCTCCGGATTTACACAAAAGACCTCCTTGTGGGAGGGTTTATCGGAGAAATCCTTTCGAGAACTCTGGTCCGATATTTTAACCTTCCAGGAGCCACGATCCTCTTCACCGTGATTTTGATCCTCGGTTTTGTTTTGGGCACAGGTATCTCCTTTATTGGCGCCCTCCGCCGTCTGGGCAGTGGAATGGCCAAAATCATGGAGAAATTGAGCACGATGAAGATGGTCAGAAGGGAGCAGACCGAGAGGGCAAAGAAGTTAGTGAAGCGGAAGCAGGAGAAAGGCGAGGTTAAAGGAGAGATCAAAGGGGCGGGAGAGGAACCGCGGGAAACTCCTCCGGTCGTAGTTGTTGACAGATCAACGCCCTCGAAGAAACGGGAGGAGATCGTCGAACAGGGAGCCTTTGAATTTGCAGAGTCCGGGAAGGAGTTTCAACTTCCGCCTATCTCCCTTCTTGAAACTGAGACAGAGAAGAGGCAGAAGATCGACCGGGACAGCCTGGTCATGAACTCCCGTATCCTGGAGAAAAAGCTTCTGGATTATGGGGTTGAGGGGCGTGTTGTGGAGGTGAGGCCCGGTCCGGTCATCACCGTCTATGAGTTTGAGCCCGCTGCCGGGGTAAAGGTCAGCCGGATCGTCAATCTCGCAGATGACCTGGCACTGGCTCTGAGTGCGGTGACGATTCGGATCGTCGCCCCCATTCCGGGAAAATCGGTGGTCGGAATCGAAGTGCCCAATGCGGTCAGGGAGACGGTCTATCTCAAGGAGATCATCGATTCCGATTTGTTCCGGAACTCGAAATCGAAGCTCACCTTTGGAATCGGCAAAGATATTTCAGGAGAACCCTTTGTCTTCGATCTGGCCAGAATGCCCCATCTCCTGGTGGCCGGATCAACGGGGTCCGGCAAGAGCGTCTCCGTCAATTCGATGATTAGCAGTATCCTCTTCAAAGCCACTCCGGAAGAGGTCCGGTTCCTCATGATCGATCCCAAGATGCTGGAGCTCTCCGATTACGAAGGCATTCCCCATCTCCTCCTCCCTGTCGTCACCAACCCCAAGAAGGCGGCCATTGCCCTCAAGTGGCTGGTCGATGAGATGGAGCGGAGATATACGGTGCTGGCAGAGAAAGCGGTCAGAAATATTGAGCATTATCATCAGAAGATGGACAAGGAACTGAAAGAGAAAGGGAGGGTCTACAAGCGAAAAGGAGATACCCTGGAGGGAGATGAAAATAGGACAGAAGAGAGGATGGAAAGGCTCCCCTATATTCTCGTGGTGATCGATGAACTGGCTGACCTGATGATGATCTCATCGAAGGAGGTGGAGGAGTCGATCACGCGGCTTGCCCAGATGGCGAGGGCAGTGGGTATCCATCTTATTCTGGCCACCCAGAGACCCTCGGTCGATGTGCTCACGGGCCTCATCAAGGCCAATTTTCCCGCACGGATCTCTTTCCAGGTTACCTCCAAAGTCGATTCGAGGACGATTCTGGACACCATCGGCGCAGAACATCTCCTCGGATCAGGGGATATGCTCTTTCTCCCCCCTGGCAGCGCGAAATTGATACGCATCCATGGCGCCTTCATCTCCAGTGCGGAGACCAAGCGGGTCGTCGAATTTCTGAAAAAACAGGGGAAACCTTCTTATGAAACCTCGATCCTCATGGAGGTGAAGAAGGAGAAGGAGGCAGGGGGAGAGGATGATGAATATGATGAGAAGTATGATGAAGCCCTTGCCTTTGTGGCCGAGACCGGCCAGGCCTCGATCTCTCTTATCCAGAGGCGATTTCGAATCGGTTATAACCGGGCGGCCCGCATCATCGAAAAAATGGAAGGGGAAGGGGTGGTGGGGCCCTCGGACGGGGTCAAGCCGAGGGAGGTTTTGATTAAAAAGATTGAACATTAAGGAGGATTGCGTGCAAAAGATTTCTCTTCTGATCTGCTTTTCTTTTCTATTCGGTCTGGTCTTCTATTCGGCAGCCCTTGCGGCAACGGCTCAAACCATTCTGACAGATATCCAGAATCAATATGAGAAGACGAATGACTTCGAAGCCAATTTTGCCCAGGAATATATCGGGAAGGTGATGCGGCAGTCGCAGAAAGGGGAGGGGAAGGTCTATTTTAAGAAGAAGGGGATGATGCGCTGGGACTATCGCCTTCCAAACCAGAAACTGATCTCGGACGGACAGACCCTCTGGTTTTATCAGCCCGAGGAGAATCAAGTTCTCATCTCCCATGCTGACAAGATGATCAAAGAATTTGGATTTCTGGTCGGGGAGGGAGATCTGAGACGGGATTTCAAACTTCTGAATATTAACGAATCCCCTTCCCAGAAGGAAGATCAAATCGTAATAGAAATCACCCCGAAGGAATCCCATCCGGCCGTATCGAAGCTGTCATTGACCGTTGACAAGAAGACCTACTTTGTGATTCAGGTGGATGTCTTTGATGGTCTGGGAAATGTGACGCGAACCCGCTTTACGGAAATGAAAACGAACATAAATCTCTCCGGTTCCTTCTTCCAGTTTAAAGTCCCACCCGGCACAGAGATCATCAGGATGCAGGAATCCTCTTCTCCGGGCGGGAAAGGGCCCCAGAAGAAATAGAATCATGCCACTCTTCACAACCCAGGCCATTGTCATTCGCTCCCTCAATTATGGGGAGTCCGATAAGATCGTCACCTTCTTCACCAGAGATTTCGGAAAACTGAAGGGGATCGCCAAGGGGGCGAGAAGGAGCAAGAGACGGTTTCAGAATGTCCTTGGCCTCTTTTCACATCTCCGTCTCATCTTTTTCGACCGGGAAGGAATGAGCCTGGCGAGGGTGGAGAGTGGCGATATCCTCCATGCCTTTCCAAACATCAGGGAGAACCTGAGGAAGATCTATTATGGAAATTACTACCTGGAGTTGATCAATGAAATGGCAGGAGAGAGGGAGACAAACCGTGAAGCGTTTGATCTTCTGCTCTCTTTCTTATCGGATATTGAAGCGATAGAACCAATGGAAGAGCAGTTAAGAATGTTTGAGATACGGATGCTCTCCCTTTTCGGGTACCGTCCCAATCTGGCCCGGTGCGGTTTATGTAAACGGGGCTGGGAGGAGATAAAAGAGGTTCCCTCTGTTTTTTTCTCCCTTGAAAGAGGGACGCTGGTTTGTGACAGGTGTTCGAAAAACGGAGAAAGGTTCCTTCCCCTCTCGCTGGGAACCGCCCGGTTAATCGACCAGGTCTCGCAGATGGAACTGACAAAACTCCGCAGGCTCAGGTTCACGTCTCAGGCCCTTGCAGAGAGCCGGGAACTCCTTCCCAGATTCATCACCCACCAATTGGGAAAAGAGTTAAAATCGCTGAGGGCCTTAAAAATAATTCCCCCAGCTCCCCCCTTTCGTAAAGAGGCTGTGTCGTAATAGGGGAAATGGTCAAAAATGTCATGCTGAACCTTGTGCTGAACTTGATTCAGCATTGTTTCAGCATCTAATAGAATTAAATACTTACGAGACCCTGAACCAACCCATGAAACAAGTTCAGGGCATGGTTCAGGGTGACAAAAAGAGGGTTACAACACAGTCTCAAAGGGCGGGTAGGGGGGATTTGAATGATATTGACATCCAATCGTTGAAAGTGATACATCCTACTCCGTTACAAGGACTGAAGGAGAAACAATGGATTTTCAGGAACTCATCTTCTCCCTGGAGAGATTCTGGGCGGACCAGGGCTGTGTGATTCAGCAGCCCTATGATATCGAAGTGGGCGCAGGAACTTTTAACCCTGCCACCTTTCTCAGGGTCCTTGGCCCTGAACCCTGGAGGGTCGCCTATGTGGAGCCCTCCCGTCGTCCCACCGATGGCCGATACGGAGAGAATCCCAATCGCCTCCAGCACTATTATCAATACCAGGTCATCATCAAACCCTCTCCCATCGATATTCAGGAGATCTATCTCAAGAGCCTGAAGTCTTTCGGCATCGATCCTGTCGGCCATGATATCCGCTTCGTGGAGGATGACTGGGAGTCTCCCACCCTGGGTGCATGGGGATTGGGCTGGGAGGTCTGGCTCGACGGAATGGAGATCACCCAGTTCACCTATTTTCAGCAGGCGGGCGGAATCGAGCTGAGCCCCATCCCCGCGGAGATCACCTACGGCATTGAGCGGATCGCGATGTATCTTCAGGGCGTGGAAAATGTCTACGACCTCGAATGGACCAGGGGAATCAAGTATGGCGATGTCCATCATCGGGGTGAGGTGGAATTTTCAACATACAATTTCGAGGAGGCGGATGTGGAAATGCTCTTTCGCCTCTTTGAGATGTATGAGAAAGAGGCAAAGAGATTGGTTGAGAAAGGCCTCGTCTTTCCGGCCTACGATTATTGTTTGAAGACCTCCCACGCCTTCAACCTTCTCGATGCCCGGGGCGCGATCAGCGTCACCGAAAGAATGGGCTATATCCTGAGGGTGAGGACCCTGGCGAGATTGTGCGCGGAAGGGTATCTCAAACAGAGAGAAGAGATGGGGTTTCCGCTTCTGAAAAAATGACCTTCTTACACCCTCTCCCCAGGCGGGAGAGGGTGGGGGTGAGGGGGCTTATACCATGACCACCCCCACCTCAATCCTCCCCCGTCAAGGGGGAGGATAATACTTGATTATTTTCAACGTTCGAGGGTGACGATGCCATCATCGTCGGTGAGAATGGAGTTGACATGAAAGAGCTGCTTTTGGAGATCGGGACGGAGGAGATACC
>DYHU01000268.1:0-3034 GCA_020724025.1 Syntrophorhabdus sp.
TCTCATCGTTTGACCAAAAGCAAGTGATTAGGAGAGTTGAATGGGCTTGAATGGGCTAATCTGTCAGGCTACAACAGGCTGGCACCGTGTTCCCTTCATTTGCATTGGCGAGCCTTCTGTTCATGTTTGAATTTAACCGGATCAAATACGATCCTCCTCTTTTAGCTTTCTAAAGAAAGACCACGAATGATTGGACCTGAGCAAGTCAACTCAGTCGACAACGTCCCGTTCGATTTGGGGCTCAAATTCCGCAATCCCCCGACCGAGGGCGGGGCAGGCGCAATCCGCATTTGAATCCGCCAACTTTTTTATGGATGCCACCGTAGGTCAGAGGCCGAAAAGTGTAGACTCATCTTATTCCAAAAATGGATTTAAGATGGTAACGGATTCAATGATCTGTCGATCTTGAAAGTCCTCAGAAAGAAGGAATTCAGATTTTGATGTAATGGCAGCCTGAAGAATCAGGCTATCCCAAAAAGAAAAATGGTATTTTATATGTAAATCAGCGGCTCGAAGAATATTTTCCCCATCATTCACGACCAGTGGCCAACGGAGGAGGTCAGAAATGATCCCCTTTGCCTTCTCGGGCAGGATTGGATTTTTTACCTTTTGTGTCAAACTCACAAAAAGTTCCTGAATGACCTGTGTACTGATAACTCCGGTACGGTGTATCCAGAGCGAAGAGAGGACTTCTAAGGAAGTCCTCCATTTTTTACCTGCACTTGAATCGTATGCGTAAACCAGAAGGTTAGTATCAACAAAAAATTTACCTTTGGTATAATTCATCTCTCTTCCAGGGAATCTTGCCCTTTGTGCCAAGTGAAATTCCCTCCTCCATTCGTTTTATTTGCCGATCAGCGGAAATGCGATACCCTTCTTCATTTTCAGCAGTCATCTGGAGCAATTCCCGGACCAGCTGGTTTAAAGAAATACCCTTTTTGGCCGCCAGCATTTTCCCTTTCTTCAGGATCTCCTTTGGTAAAGAAAGAGTTATATTTTGTTTTTCCATGAAAAGCCTCCCTCTCTTGAACCATTGCGATCTGATTTACTTATTACACATATTTATGTGTAAGTCAAGCTCTTACTTTTCGTCTAACAACTGGCGCTATGCGCTTTGCTTTATGCTTTGACTATTTGGATAGTGTTCTATATTCCGCATTCCGAAATCCGCATTTGAATCCGCCAACTATTTTTATGGATGACACCTCTTTCTTGCACGCTCTGTACGAACGTCCCCGAAGTTCCTTCCCCCAAGCCAACTGTTTACCCTTCGATCCCGCCTGGGCGGGACTCAGGGCGAACGGTGATATGTTCAAACCATTTGACTTTTCCGCTCATGCTGAGCTTGTCGAAGCATAAAATCGATTTGAGCAACAGCCCATGTAGGCGCGACACCCCAACACTTGCTGACCCTCAATTCTTCCCAATTCTTTCGACAAATTTTAATGGATAAGTGGCCATAATCTATCAGAATGACTGAAGAATAGCAACCTTATTTTTTCAGGTTGGCAAACCAATTTAGAAATGTCCTATTCTTACCAAAGTAGAAATGTCCTGTTTTTTCAGGTGTCATACTAAAGCAGGAGTTTCATGTTGGGAATGATAAAAAGGACTCTTCTTCAGCGAACCTTGACACCTCCGGGCTAAAATTGTATTTTGAGGTTGCCCTGAAAATATTGCCCCCTCACCCTTCCCCTCTCTCCCTGCCTACCGGCAGGCAGGCGATGTAGAGAGGGAGGAGGTAAGACGACTCCGTCATGAAAAATTGCTTAAACGATCTGTTTAAGGAGGAAGAATGAAAAGTCTTATCGATCTCAGAAGCGATACGGTTACCCGGCCCACTCCTGCCATGAGAAAGGCAATGTCAGAGGCAGAGGTGGGAGATGATGTCTTCGGCGAGGACCCTACGGTCAACGCCCTCCAGGAGAGAGTGGCCAAGATGCTTGGAAAGGAAGCGGCCCTCTTCGTCCCCTCGGGAACCATGGCCAACCAACTCGCGATCAAATCCCATACCCAACCGGGCGATGAGGTAATCATTGAAGCCACCTCCCATCTCTATAACTTTGAGGGGGGAGGAGGGGCGGTCCTGTCAGGAATCCAGTTTCAATGTCTCAAGGGCCTCCGGGGCATTCTCGATGCCCCGCAGATCGAAGAGGCCATCCGGCCGGATGACCACCACTTTCCAGTCACCCGATTGATCTGCCTCGAAAATACTCATAACCGGGGAGGAGGAGCCATCTATCCGATAGATAAGATGGCGGAGATCTACCGGTTGGCAAAATCAAAGGGCCTCTTGGTTCATCTTGACGGGGCCAGGCTCTGGAATGCTTCCGTCGCCACCGGGATCGGTCCCCATGAATACGGTCAATGGGCTGACTCTGTCTCAGTCTGCCTCTCGAAAGGATTGGGAGCCCCTATCGGGTCTCTTGTCGCAGGCTCCAAAATATTTATTGACCGGGTTCACCGCTTTAGAAAGATGTTTGGGGGTGGAATGCGTCAGGTCGGAATCATTGCCTCTGCCGGCCTTTATGCCCTGGATCATCACATCGAACGTCTCAAAGAAGACCACCAGAATGCAAAACGGCTGGCCCTGAGTTTGAAAGAGTTGAAAGTCATCTCCATCCATCCGGAGCAGGTGGAGACGAATATCGTCATCTTCGATGCCGGTCAGACCGGAATGACAGCCCCACAGTTGTCAGAGGCGATGAAAGCCAACGGCGTCCTCATCCATGCCTTCGGAAAAACGCAAATCCGCCTGGTCACGCATCTGGATGTATCGAGTGAAGATATTGAAATGGCCTTGAAAGCTTTTGTGAAAGTATTTTCCGGAAAATAAAAACTGATGACAGTATACGAAGCTCTGGTTGCAATATCTCAAGGAAAGTATCAGGATATACCTGAATGCAGGGCCAAGAAAAATCTTTTACTCTGGTCTCCTCAGAAGGCCAAGGAGGTGTTGGAAAATTATCACAATGACCCTTTAAACTCTACCCTTACCAAATGGGTAAATCAGGATATAACTTCATTGGATTTT
>DYHU01000268.1:3134-5083 GCA_020724025.1 Syntrophorhabdus sp.
CTTGTCTCTGAACTGATTGAGTCTCCTGTGAAGAACAGGATCCTATTAGATAGTTCTAAATTACTCTTCTCGATCTCATGATATAAACTTATTCCGTCTAAACCCGGCATCTTCAGATCAATTATAATTAAGTCATAGACCTTTTCTTTAAGTCTATTCAAGGCCCCTTCCCCATTCGATACAGTATCCACTTCTATGCCTTCTCTTTCAAAAATATTTCTTACGAGGTTTAAAATGGTAGGTTCGTCATCAATGACCAGAACTTTCTTCCCTGAAATCTGTTCTTCTTCCTCTTTCTCCCCTTCCGGTTTAACGATCCCCTCCTCCAACTCGATGACCGGAAATTCCACCGTAAAGGTCGCCCCCTCTCCTAAACGGCTCCGGCAAAAGATATTACCTCCAGACTCCTGGACAATTCTATAGGAGACGCTCAAACCAAGACCCGTTCCTGTCTCTTTTGTGGTAAAAAAGGGCTCAAAGACGTTAGAGAGATTCTCTTCTGAAATCCCAGATCCATCGTCTTTAAAAGAGACTCTGAGTAAAGTCCTTTCTAAATTGTATCTTGTTTGGATCTCTAATCTTCCACGACCATGGGCCTCCTTCATCGCATATTCAGCATTGGTGAGGAGGTTCAAAAAGACCTGCTGAAGTTGTTGAGGATCCGCCATTGTCCTTGGTAAATCGGCTTGAAAATCTTCTACGACAGCAACATTATTTGCCTTCGAATCATAGGACTTCAGTGCAACGGTGCTTCTCAATATCTCATTGATATTGACATAAGACTTCTCGGGCTTCCTCTTTCGGGCGAAGGCAAGGAATTTCTGAACAATCTCGGAGGTTCGCATGGCTTCTTTGTGCAGCCTTTCCAAATCCTCTTTAATCTCCTCACTTACCTCTTTTGAACCCTTAAGAAGTTGGGCATATCCAATGACTGAAGTTAAAGGATTATTCATTTCATGAGCAACACAAGAAATCAACTCTCCTAATGCCGAAAGTTTTTCAAGTTGAAGCAATTCGGCCTGAAGTCTTTTCTGTTCGGTGATATCTCTCATAATGTGGACAAATCCTTTCAAATTCCCTCCGGCATTGGATAATGGATAGATGGAAATGTTAAATTCTCCTTTTAAATGAAGGATCTTCACCTCTGCATTGGCAAACTTTTTCGTCTCTATCGCTTGAAGACAGGGGCACCCCTTTAGAGGTTCTGATAAATGGTGAATTACTTCATAGCACCTCTTCCCAATCAAGTCAGAGAGCTTTGTATTTAAAATTCTGGCCAAACTCTGGTTTGCATCGAGTATATTAAAATTGAAATCATGAATCGATATGCCATCCTCAATTGCATCTAATATTACCTTCCATTCATTTTGGGCATCCTCTAATTTAGACGTTCTTTTGGTAACTATCTGTCCCAAAGGAAAGTTATTCTTCCGTTTTTCCCAAGATTGTTTGAAGTTTTGAGTCATGAAGTTTTAGCCTTTGATCCTTTCCCCTATCCTCAGCAATATATTAAAATATTTTTAAAATGATGATTTTTATTGATTCTGATGGTTATTCACTATATTCTTTCATTGGTAGCAATCCAGGGCCTTCTGCCTCATTTTATCTTGATACATATTTGCATCCGACTGACAAAGAGCATCCTTCAAGCTGGCTCCATTCTCCACACATGCATATCCAAAGGCTAAATTTAAGGTAAGATCTGGATCTGTGTTACATAGGTTCCACTGCCTTACCGCCTTTCTGAGAGAATTTGTCAGGGAGGAAGCTCCCTTTTGCGTGGTCTCATGTAGGAGGACGACAAATTCATCACCTCCATATCTGGCCACAATGTCGGAAGCCCGGCATGTGTTTTGAAGGAGTTTAGCAGTTTCTTTAATGAGCCTGTCCCCTTTGAGATGTCCGAAATGATCATTGATGTTTTTTAGGTTATTGATATCCACCATTAT
>DYHU01000269.1 GCA_020724025.1 Syntrophorhabdus sp.
GCATTGATCTTATTCCTTCTCTTTCTTCCCACCTTCGCGGGGAAATATCTCCTCTATATGACCATCCACATTCTTATCCTTTCTGTCTTTGCCCTCGGTTTCAACCTTCTCCTGGGCTATACAGGACTCCTCTCTTTTGGTCAGGCTGGTTTCTTTGCGATGGGAGCATATGCCTCTGCAAAAATCCTACTCTTCATACCCTCTCTTCTTTTAGGAACGATAGCAGGGACACTTGCCGGAGGTACCGCTGCCTTGATCCTGGGCTATCTCTGTGTCCGTTATACTCGAATCTACTTTTCCATGCTTACCCTTTCCTTCGGGATGATGATTTACTCCTTGGCATGGAAATGGCGTGAAGTAACGGGGGGGGATGATGGACTGGCGGGAATTCCAAGAGCTCCCTTAGAAATTCCAGGAATATTCAGCATCAATATGAATCCAATGGGGAATTATTACTATTTCGTCCTGGTGGTCTCGCTCATTGCCATCTTCATCATCTACCGCATTGTTCACTCCCCATTCGGCCTCACTTTAAAAGGAATTCGCGATAGCGAAAACAGGGTTGCCTTTGCAGGAATTTCAATAAGAAACTACCGCCTCCTCTCCTTTACCATTGCTGGATTATATGCAGGACTTGCAGGCTCTTTTTTGCCCCCTCTGGAGAACACGGTTACCCCGCCCCTTGCCCATTGGACCCACTCAGCCGAACCCGTAATGGTAACCCTTCTCGGAGGCATTCATACCTTCTCCGGACCGATTGTCGGATCCGTGCTCTTCTACATTATCAAAGACCTCATCGTCAGGTTTACCCATTACTGGTTGATCTGTTTTGGCTCCATCGTCGTCTTATTGGTTCTTGTCTTTCGTGGAGGGATTGTGATTTTCTTTACGGAACGAATCTGGCCTTTATTATCCCATCGTTCCCCTCCCCCTTAATGGGGGAGGGCGCGGGTGGGGGTGAGCAACCTGACTATCTCCCCCCTCACCTCAATCCTCTCCCACCGAGGGAGAGGAGGTCTTTAAGAAATCAGGCGCTTTGGTATGGCAGAACTTCTCAGAACGGAGAAACTTAAAAAATACTTTGGTGTGGTCAGCGCCGCCGATGAGATTGACCTCCGCATTGACGAAGGAGTCCTTACTTCCATCATTGGGCCCAATGGCGCAGGCAAAACCACCTTCATCAACCTTCTGACCGGGAACATCCTGCCGGATTCCGGAAAGGTTTTCTTCCGTAACCAAGAGATCACCCGTCTTCCCATCCACAAGCGGGTGAAAAAAGGGATCTGTCGTTCTTTTCAGATCATGAATATCTTTCCCAAACTTACGGTCTATGAAAATCTCCAGATTCCGATCCTTTCTAATTTAAACCGGACCCTAAGTTTTTTTAAATCTGTCTCATGCCATGCGGATGCAAATGAAAAGGTTGACAAATTACTCGAGGAGATTGGTTTGACGGATAAAAAAGCCCTTTCTGCAGCCACATTATCCCATGGAGATCAACGATTGCTTGAGATCGGCCTTGCGATGGCCTCTGAACCGAAACTTCTATTCCTTGACGAACCCACCGCGGGAATGAACCCTGTGGAACGGGTTAAGGTGTTAGAAAATATCCGAAGACTGTCGCGAGAAAAACAGTCTACTTTTGTGATTGTAGAGCATGATATGGATATTGTCTTCTCCCTTTCGGACCGAATTATTGTTCTTCATCGAGGCCAGGTCTTGGCCGATGGAGCACCTGATGAGATTAAACAAAATGAAGATGTGCGTAAGGTTTATCTGGGCGAAGAAATTCTTTGGGAGAAAGTATGACCCCTGAACTTGTTGGTGTGATTCTCAAAGTCGATCGGATCGATACCTTTTATGGCCAGAGCCATGTGCTGCAAGGAATCTCACTATCGATTAATGAAGGAGAAGTTGTTTCCCTCCTGGGAAGAAATGGAGTAGGGAAGACGACCACACTTCGCTCCATCATGGGTCTCACCCCTCCTCGTTCAGGAAAGATTCTTCTCCACGATGTCGATATTGCGGGCAAACCTCCTTTTCAGATTGCTCAGATGGGAATCGGCTATATGCCCGATGACAGAAGGATCTTCCCCGACCTCACGCTCTTTGAAAATCTGGAGTTGGCTCGTCGGTTATCAAAAAAAGGAAAGGTCTCATGGACTTTTGAAAAGATTTATAACCTCTTTCCTGTTTTCGTCGATTTGAAAGAGCGAAAGGGAAACCAGTTGAGCGGGGGTGAGCAAAAGATGCTAGCGATTGGTCGAGCCTTGATGAAAAATCCAGATCTTCTTCTCCTCGATGAACCTTCTGAAGGCCTGGCACCCCTTATTGTTCAAAATTTAGTTGAAGTCATCAGCCGGATTCGAAGTGAAGGAGTGACCATCCTTCTGGCAGACCAGAATTTAAAATTCTGTCGCAGGACATCTGATCGTGGATACATCCTTGAAAAAGGCATGGTTCAATACCAGGGCCTCATGGAAGAGATCTGGCAGAACGAAGAGATCGTCAAGAAATACCTCGTCGTCTGAAACTCCAAATCCCAAATTCCAATCCCGCCAAGTCGGGACCAAATAAATTCCAATTACCAATGTTCAAATAACCAAAACGAATTTATTGGAATTTGGAATATTGAAATTTATTTGTTATTTGGTGCTTGGGATTTGGTGCTTATTACTCCCTATCTCCCCATCTCCCTATCTCTGATTTCATCATCTCCCACTTTACAAAGAATTAATATACTGGTAATGAATTAAAATATGAGAATGTTCACCCTGAAGATATCTCTCCTCATCATGGGGGCAAGCGGCATCGTCGCTCAGATCGTCCTTTTGAGGGAACTCCTCATCTCTTTCCTGGGAAACGAACTCACCCTCGGCATCATCCTGGCCAACTGGCTGATCCTGGAGGCCATCGGTTCTTTTATCATCGGTCAATCGGTTGAAAAAGTTAAAAAAAAGATGGAGATCTATGTCTTTCTCCAGATCTTCTTTTCGGTTGCCCTCCCCTTTTCCATCTATCTCTGCCGGACATTTAAAAACATCCTTCTCGCCACCCCGGGAGAAGGGCTCGGATTTATCCCTATTCTCTACTCCTCTTTCCTCATTCTTCTACCTGTCTCCATCTCCCACGGCGCCCTCTTCACTTATGGCTGTAAACTCTATTCCCAGTTCGACCGGGAAGACGCCGCCTCCATCGGGAAGGTCTATCTCTTTGAGACCCTCGGGTCCATCATCGGCGGCTTACTCATCACCTTTCTTCTGGTCCAATATTTCAATTCCTTTGAGATCGCCTTCATGATCTCATTGATCAATGCCCTCGTCTCCTCGTCCCTCCTCTGGCCGGAAAAGAGACCTTTTCTTCAAATCCGACACCTTTCCTGGTTCCTCTCCATCCTTTATGCCCTTCTATTTCTCCTGCTTCTCTTTACACCCCTGTCGAATAAGATTCACCGTTCTTCCCTCCAGTTGCAGTGGAGAGGCTTAAATGTGATCCACAACGAAAATTCGATCTACGGGAATATTACCGTTACCCAAAGGGGTGAACAATTTACCTTTTTCACCGATGGCATCCCTTCCATCACCACCCCTGTGCCTGACATCGCCTCCATCGAAGACCTTGTTCATTTTTCAATGCTCTTCCATGAAAAACCTGAATCGGCCCTCATTCTGAGCAATGGCGCAGGAGGGATGATCCATGAGATCTTAAAATATCCGGTCAGCCGTGTGGATTATGTCGAACTCGATCCTCTCCTTTTAAGATTGATCGAAAAATTTCAAACCCCATTAACTCAAACCGAACTCTCCGACTCGAGAGTGAGGATTCACTATATGGATGGCCGTTTTTTCGTCAAAAGGACTCCGGATCGTTTCGACCTCATCTTCATCGGACTTTCAGCTCCGCAGGAACTTCAGACCAACAGGCTCTTCTCATCCGAATTTTTCTCCATGGCCCGAAAAAAGATGAACCCGGGAGGAATCATCGTCTTAACCCTTCCGGGATCATTAACGTATATCAGTCCGGAGCTGAGAGACCTGAATGGATGCATCCTGGACACCTTAAAGAGTGTTTTCAAATATGTGAGGATCATCCCGGGAGAGACGAACCTCTATTTCGCCTCGGACTCGAAAAGTCTGGAGGGAGTCACTGATTCGGAGATGGTTAAAAGGCTTGAGGAGAGGAGAATCCCAACCCATCTCTTTACCAAAAGCTATATCGAATATCGGCTTCACGAGAGATGGCTCAACTGGTTCTCAAAATCGATGGAGAGGAAGGAAGTTCATATTAACTCCGATTTTCAACCGCTGGGCGTCTTTTTCAACCTCTCCTACTGGAATGCCCTCTTCTCTCCTTATCTTTCACGGATATTTAAATCGTTTGAAAAATTAAGCCTGGAGTTGACCTTAGGCGTCATCGCTTTTCTGACCGTTTCTCTCTCCGTCCTTTTCCTGAAGAAGCCCCATCTCTCTAACTACTCCGTTCCCTATGCCATCTTCACATCGGGTTTCGCAGATATGATGCTCGACCTTGCCATCATCTTCACCTTTCAGACCCTTTATGGCTATCTCTACCATCAGATCGGCCTTCTCATCACCATCTTTATGGTGGGCATAGCACTCGGCAGTTTCTTCATCACCCGGCGGCTCGATCAAATTAAGAAGGAAACCTCCCTGTTTTTATACACAGAATTATCGGTCATCCTCTTCTCCCTCCTTCTCCCCTTTGTGCTTACTATCCCCTCTCCTCACCTTGAAAAGACCCCTGTCTATATCCTCCTCTATGCGACCTTTCTAATCATGTCTTTTCTCTGTGGCATTCTGGTTGGATCCCAATTTCCCCTGGCAACAAAGATCTACCTTAAAACACACACCGGCGAGGGAAGGGTTGGCCACACAGCGGGCTTACTCTACGGAGCAGACCTGTTCGGAGGCTTCTTCGGGGGGCTTTGGGGAGGCGTCCTCCTTCTACCTGTCCTCGGTCTCAAAGAATCCTGTTTCATGATGGCAATCATCAAAGCCAGCAGTCTCACCCTGCTAATGATCTTTATGAAAATCCAAAAGGCCAAATAAGA
>DYHU01000270.1 GCA_020724025.1 Syntrophorhabdus sp.
TCCGGAGATGACGGATCAGATCGGCGAGAAACATGAAGGCGCCCTTCAGAATGCATACCAGGATGAGTTCCTTTCCGATATAATCCCGGGAAATTTGGTCCGCCAGTTTTTTTACGATTAAGGCGATTTCCTCTGCAGTGAGCAGGCGATTCAAACGGTGCTTGTCCATAGGTTTTAATTAGAAAATGCAGATTTTGTTTAGCGGCAACGGTAAGGATGCCCGTATCGTTCATAAAAGGCTACGTTGATCGTCTCTTAATTCTTTTCACGTAACCGTACCCAGTAACCGAAACGCCTGCCTGCCGGTAGGCAGGGGCTTCATAACCGTAACCTTAACCCAAGCACCCTGAGTATTTTTTTGGCTTGGCCATAAAGATTACAGGGCATGCTCCAGGACGACGATCTCCATCTTCTGTGGAAGGGACGCTTTATCGAGGGTCGTCTCACTGGTTTCGGCCCGCTTCGGAGCGGGTTTTCCCTTAAGAAAGTCTTCGACCGGTGCAATTGGAAATCCGCACTTATCTGTCTTGAAATGCATGGGAATGAGGACTTTGGGTTTAATCTGATCAGCCACACGGGTTGCCTCTTTGGCATCGATCGTAAAAAATCCACCCACGGGGATGAGGAGGATGTCCACAGGGCCGATCTCTTTTAATTCCTTTTCACTCAGGATGTGCCCCAGATCACCGAGATGGCAGACCTGAATCCCGTCGACCCGAAGGTTAAAGATGGTATTCGCTCCCCGCTCGCTTCCCTTAGAGGGATCGTGATAGGTGGAGATACCCTTGATGGGAATTCCTTTGATCGTCTTCGGACCGCTTCCCTTGATCACCTGTGGAGACCCCGGAAGGCTTTTCGTATCATTGTGGTCGGCATGATCGTGACTGGTGAGCGCGATATCCGCCTGGTCTTTTATCTTTCCATAGGAAAGCTGGCCTCCGAAGGCTCCTGGTTCATAAGGATCGAGGATGATCTTGATTCCCTGATCAGAGGTGATCAAAAAGGCCGCATGCCCGTACCATTTGATCTTCATAGAAACCTCCTTTTAATAGACGATGAACAATGAACGATAAACGATGAACGTCGACGAGAAACCCTATCTTTTCTTTAATTTGACCTCGACCGCTCTTTTCTTCCCCTCCATGGTCCCCTTTTTGTCCCGCCGGTCGTCAATCCTGATGGAGGTCAGAACCCGTTGGGCCCCTTTCTTGAAAGGAGCTTCGTGCATCTTCATCACCACGCGCAAGAGGTCCTTCAGATCACCCTCAAGATTCGATCCCATCGAGGTGAGCTCATGTTTGATCTTCTTCTCTTTCTGTAAAATCCTCACACATTCCGCCACATAGGAACTAAGGCTTGTCCCTCCGGTTCCAATGGGAACGACACTGACATCGAAAATAGCCATAACCAACCTCCTGAATTGTTTTAGTAAAATTTACCATTGTGTTCCTTCATTGTCAACGGATTTGAAAAAAGATTTGAAAAAAGTATTTCACTTTTTCGTCAAATTGTTTTAATATGATAATTAATCCCCATGAACCCACAACAGGATATTTCCATTTTGGTCGCTTTTACGGCGGGATTTCTCTCTTTTGTCTCGCCCTGTGTCCTTCCGCTCATCCCTTCCTATATCACCTATATCACCGGGGTCTCTTTTAAAGAGCTTACCGATGTCAAAGGAAAGGGGAAACTGCGTTGGGCCACGACGTTACATTCTCTCCTCTTCATCATGGGATTTTCAGCCGTCTTCATCCTGTTGGGCGCCTCCGCCTCTTATCTGGGACAGGTATTGGTCGAATATCAATCCTGGATTATGAAGGGGGGAGGGGTGCTCATCATCGTTCTGGGGATTCATTTCACCGGGATCATCACCATTCCCTTCTTGCAGATGGAGAAACGATTTGAATTGCGAAAGAAGCCCCTGGGTTATCTGGGCTCTTTCCTTGTGGGTGTTGTTTTTGCGGCAGGATGGACCCCCTGTATCGGTCCCATCCTCTCTACCATCCTGATCTATGCAAGCACTTCAAAAAATTATTTGACAGGCGTATATCTTTTGATGGTTTATTCCATGGGGCTGGGCATTCCTTTCTTGCTATCCTCCCTCGCCTTCAATGCCTTTCTCTCAGGCTTTGATAGAATCAAACGGTATATGAGGTGGATTACCCTCATCAGCGGGATTTTCTTGATCCTTATCGGAATCCTTTTCCTGACCGATACCTTCCGGGACATCAACGCCTATCTGAACCAGCTTGCCAATCCCTAACCTTCCATTTTAAATTTCAGATTTTGATTTATCGTTCAACTTTGTGTTTTGGAAAACCGATCTAATCCCCCTTCATCCCCCTTTGTCAAAAGGGGGAATTTCTCTCCTCCCTTTGGGAAAGGGAGGTTGGGAGGGATTTTACAAGATGATTTCAAATAGCTTAAGGTTATTGCCGGATGCTCATCAGGGTAAAGATCCCCGTAAGGCCAAAGAGAAGGGTGGGCGTCCAAGCGGCGAGGAAGGGAGGAAGGATTCCTGATTTTCCAAAGGAGAGGAAGACGTAGAAGGTCACCCCATAGGCAAATCCGATCATGACACTGATTCCGATACTCAATGCCACCCCTCCCGACCGTCCGGTCTTCAGGGCGAATGGAATTCCGATCAGGACCATGATCAGGTTTAAAAAGGGATAGGAAAGTTTCGAATAGAGGTCCGTTAGGTAGCGGGTAGAATCGTAACCCGAGATCTTGATTTTCTGGATATAGTTCCGGAGTTCGGTGTAGCTCATCTCTCTTGCCTGGCGTTCGATCCTCTGAAAAGATTCCCAATCCTCCGGAAGGGAGAAATCCAGTTCCGAAAAGGGGACAGTATGAATAGCCCCTCCCTCTCCGAACTCCCGAATCGATCCTTGATAGAATTTCCATTTCCCATTGACCCATCTCGCTTCCCGGGCATCGATCCTCCGTTTGCAACGGAACTGGTTATCGAATTGATAAAGAGTGAATCCCTTTAATACTCTTTTCTCCGCATCTAATAGTTGAATATTGAAGATGCCCTGCTCTCCATAATACCAGAGCTTATAATTCTTGAAAAAACTGGTTTGCTGTTCCTTCCGAACTTCTATGGAGAGGAGATAGCGGGTCTTCTGGTTGGTCAAGGGGACAAGATATTCGTTTCCCAGAAACGAGAAGAAACTGATGAAGAGCGCGATGACAAATAAAGGGATGGTAATTCGATAGAGGCTGACGCCTCCTGCCTTCATGGCGGTAATTTCGCTGTGGCGGGAAAGGGTCCCCAGTGTGAGAAGGGTGGAGAGTAGAACGGCATAGGGAAGGGTCCACTGGAAGATCACCTCGGGGATCTTATAGAGGAGGTATTCAAAGATAAGGGGGAAAGGGGCTTGATGTTTTATGAAAATATCCACTTTCTGGAAGAAGAGGACGATGACATAGATGAGGATCAAACCGCTCAGGCTGAGAAAGAAGACCTTCAGGTATTCCCGGATGACATAACGGTGAAGAACCCAATAGTTTTCAAACATCTTCGAAGAGCCCTTTCCACTTCCTCTGGATGAAATCGAACGCATCCGTCAGCCAGACCAGGGGCTTGAAGGGGGATTCCCTCGAGGCCTTTATTAAGAGGTAGATTCCCAAAACTCCGAAGAGGATGTTGGGAGCCCACCCAGACAAAAAGGGCGGTATCGTTTTTCTGACGGCGAGAATTTCCGAGGCGGTGAGGGAGATGTAATAGGTCAGCAGGATGAGAAGACTGAGAACAAATCCATAGGACTTTCCTGAACGACGGGGCTGAATCCCCAGGGGAACTCCGATCAGACCGAAGACCAGACAGGAGAAGGGGATGGCATATCGCTTATGGAGTTCGACCTCCTGGGATGTGATATCCTCTCCCAATGACTTCCTCTTTTCCATCTTCTCCTTGATATCATCGATCGACATCTCATGTTCTCTCAGTTTCTTCCCCACCGCAGCGAAGGTCTTAGCCAGTTCGAGTCTGAGATCATAGGTGTCGAATTGCATCTTTTGATAGATATTCGTTCGGGGCTCAAATCGATGAATGTCTCCGTTGAGGAGTCGCAGGACGACTTCCTGGGACTTCGGATTGCTGACGAGAAAGCCCTCCCTGGCAAAGATGGTATTGACCTTCTCTTTATCCCTCTCATCATAGATGAGGATGCCTTCCATCTTCTTGCCCTGGATCGGAACCTTATCGACATAGAGGACAAATCCATCGAAGACATCATTAAAGACCCTCTCTTTGATTTCGATATCCGCCTTTGATTGAGCCATCAGATAGAGCGTTGCCTTGAATCCACGGTTTCCCCAGGGGAGGCCATAAATGACCAGGAAGGTGGTGAGGAGATAGGTTCCGATGGAGAAAAGGAGAACAGGAAGATAGAGCTGATAGAGGCTCATCCCGGAGGCTTTAAAAGCGATAATTTCACTGTCGCCGGATAACCTTCCGAAAGAGAGGAGGGTGGACAGGAGGAAGGCCATCGGAATGGTGAAGATGAGGAAGGAGGGGGAGATGAAAAGAAGAAGCATAAGAATCTGGGAAAGGCTAACCCCTCTCGTCACAATCAGTTCGATCAGTTTAAGAATCTTATCCATCAGGAGGATCACGGTGAAGGTCATCAGACCGATTAGGAAGATCGGAAAGACTTCCTTCAGGATATAGAGATAAGTGGTCTTTTTCATTTTCAATATATTCTAAGGAAGAGGGGAGGGGATGTCAAGAAATGGGGCGAGTAACTTGACAAATTCTTATGAATGGATTAGTCTTTACCCAGATCGCGGGGTGGAGCAGTCCGGTAGCTCGTCGGGCTCATAACCCGAAGGTCGGTAGTTCAAATCTACCCCCCGCTACCAATTGAGTGAAGGGGTTGCAATGATTGCAACCCCTTTTTTTATTTGACATAGAGGTGGATTTAAATATAAATATAAACAACAAACCAGGGCAGGAATCACGATCGTCGAAAAAGGTTGG
>DYHU01000022.1 GCA_020724025.1 Syntrophorhabdus sp.
CCGAAAAAGAATGTAAAATCATGCTTGTTGAACCTGCTGGCACAATAAACACGGGGGATGCAGGTGGTGATTTAACTGCTGAGAACAATGTTTGGATATGAATCTCAGATAACAAGCGGCTGGAGCCGTTATGCCGATATAATATGGTATAATTAAACAATTTAATGGGCGAATACAGGTTTACAGAATATTTTGAAAAAGAGGTTTTGAGGAAACGTCCATACCTTAAGAGGGAATGGTGTATTCGCGTAATCGAAAACCCGCTTAAGGTTGAACCTCAGGAGCATAACCGTTTTCGATTTTGGGGTATAATCGATGAGCTTGAAGGCCGTGTGTTGCGAGTGGTGACTTTGGAGGATAAAAAAACGATTCACAATGCTTTTCCAGACAGGAGGTACAAGGTATGAAACTCAACTATTACCCGGAGACCGATTCCCTGTATATCGATCTCTCCGAGAAAACGAGCGTAGAGAGCAAAGAGATTTCTGAAGGTGTTGTGCTTGATTATGATGTCGAAGGCAATTTGGTGGGCATTGATATTGATAACGCCAGCAAGAAAATTCAATTAAAAGAACTGATTCTAAGCAGGCTTCCATCCGACGTTCATACAGTGGCAGCATAACACGCAAGAGGAAACTATCTGATCGTTCCCTGATACTCTGTGGTTAATTGCCTTTCCCTGACCAGAGGGTTCGAGTAGTCGGGAAGGAGGATGGGTGAAATCTTCTTCCGGTCCACCCCTGCCCCTTTCAATTCCTGATGAAATCTCCTTACATGATCGAGTGTGAGACGTTCTTCCTTCGCCCTCTCTCTCGCATAAAGGGCTGCATTCTTCCCTGCAATCCTTCCGAAGACCAGCACATCTAAAAGGGAATTGCCTGCCAACCGGTTTTCGCCCTGGACACCGCCGGTCACCTCTCCGGCCGAGAAGAGTCCCGGAATGGCCGTTTCGCCCCTCTCGTTAAACTTCACCCCTCCGTTCTGATAGTGGAGCGTGGGATAGATGAGAATCGGCTCTTTCGTAATATCAATTCCATACCTTTTAAAAATCTTATACTTGCCAATGAAGTTCTTTATCAAAGCGCCTTCTCCGTAGAGCAGATCGATCATGGGTGTGTCGAGCCAGACACCTACTTTTCCGGCAGGGGTCGAAACCCCTTTTCCGACTTCCACACATTCCCTGATAATGGAAGAGGCACAAGCATCCCTTGTCTCACGCTCAAAGACAAATTGTTCCCCTTCGATGTTAATCAGATGAGCGCCTGCACCCCTGAATTTTTCAGTGATGAGAAGTCCCTCTGCCTGTTCCGGATAGATTGCTCCTGTGGGATGGTACTGTGTGGTATGAAGGAGGCAGACTTCCAACCCTGCCCTGTAACCGAGGACCAGACCATCGCCTGTGGCGCCGTAATGGTTGGTTGTCATAAAACCGCCGATATGAAGCCGGCCTGACCCGCCTGTTGCCAGAATGACCGCTTTCGCCTTTACCAGAAGATATTCCTCTGTCTCCAGATTATAGAGAAGCGCGCCTGCACAGTGACCTCGTTCGTTTAGGGCCAACTCCACTGCCGGTTGAAATTCCAAGACTTCGATCCCTTCTCTGTTTCTTGCTTCGTCCCGCAACGTCCGCATGATCTCCGCACCGGTGATATCTGCGGCCACATGGACCCTTCTCCTGCTGGTTCCGCCGAGGTGAAAGACCTTAAAACTCCCATTCGGGTTCTTATCGAACATCGCGCCCAGCCCTTCCATCCATTGAAGGATACACGGCGCCTCGGTGACAAGGGTGTAAACCAGTTCGGGGAAATTTTTGAAGTGTCCCCCTCCGATCGTATCGAGGTAGTGATAATAGGGAGAATCCTTGCCCGGCTGGGAGGCTACCTGGATTCCGCCCTCGGCCATCATCGTATTGGCATCGCCATGCCTTAGCTTTGTGGCGAGGATGACCCTGGCGCCGCTCTCCCGGGCTACAATAGCGGCGGCTGTCCCTGCCCCTCCTCCTCCGATGATCAGGACATCGGTCTCATAATCGACCCGTGAAAGATTGATCTGATCCGGATCGATCCGGCTCCAGGACTCCAGAATGTTACAAATCTCAGGCGGCACGCGGTAACCCTTGCTCGGACCGACCTTCAGCTCCTGCAACGAACCTTCCTTATAGGAAGGGTGAAATCTTTTGAGCCTCTCTTCCTTTTCAGCAAGGCTCATCTTCGGAAATTCCCAGCCCCTTCTCCTCTGATCCAACCGCATGGGCCGGGTCTCTTCCACTCTCCGGATTAATTGTTTCAGTTCAGGTGTGTAAGCCATCGGATTTGAGTTCAGGCAAGAATAAAAGATGATAAATCAGGGAAAGTCTTGTCCTATTTTAGTCCAATAGTCTCGCAGCCTGGTAGTCTTATAGTCTATTTAATTGTTTGACTATATGACTAACCGACTATTTGACTACATGACTGCATTCACTTTAGTCACTTTAATGGACCTTCTTCTCGTAGCCTTTCCAGTACTGATCCCTCAACCCCTTCTTCTGAATCTTTCCGGAGCCTGTTCGTGGAAGGGCTTCGATGAAGTCGATCGATTTGGGAGCCTTATAGTGGGCGATCCGATCCTTGCAAAACCGGATGATCTCCTGCTCGGTAGCCATCTGTTCCTGTTTCAAAACGACGATACCCTTTACCGCCTCACCCCATTTCTCGTCGGGCACACCAACGGCTGCACACTCCAGGATGGCTGGATGCATATAGAGCACATTCTCCACCTCTGTCGAATAGACATTCTCTCCGCCGGTCAGGATCATATCCTTCTTTCGATCGACGATGGTCACGTATCTTTCCTCGTCCATGACTGCCATGTCGCCGGTGTAAAGCCAGCCGTCTCTGATCGATTTCGCCGTCTCTTCCGGAAGTTTCCAGTAGCCTTTGGTGACGATATCTCCCTTGACGATGATTTCCCCTACCTCTTTTTCATCTCTTTTGATCTCTTCTCCCCGGTCATTGACCACCTTCAATTCAACGCCGATGAATTCTCTTCCCGTCTTCGACTTGAATCGAAGCTGCTCTCCGTCGGACAATTTTCTCAAATGACCCTTTAAGATGGAGAGCGTCAGATAGGGACTCGTCTCCGTCATTCCGTAGGTCTGGATGTAGTCGCATCTGAAGGTTTCGACAATCTTTCTAACCACTTCAGGCGCGATGGGCGCTCCTCCACTCAAGAGGACCCTCAGACTGCTGTAATCATATTTTCCGACATCAGGATGATTCACCATGAGGTTAAGCATGGTGGGAATGAGATTGGTGAGAGTGACCCTCTCCCTCTCAATCGTCTCGAGGACGGTCTTCGCATCGAACTCTCTTACCAGAACATGCGTTCCTCCGATCCAGGTGATGGCCCAGGTTGCCCAGGCATCGGCAAGGTGAAAGAGAGGGGCGACATGAATCCAGACATCCTGGTCTGTCAGATGGATCTCCGCAATCGTCCCCAGGGCATGGGTCGTCACATTCTTATGCGAAAGCATCACGCCCTTGGGCCGACCGGTGGTGCCGCTCGTATAGTAGATTTGGGCAATGTCCTCGTCGGTGATAGGTGTTTCCAGGGGGGCATTCGGGTCTCCCTGTTCCAGAACTTTCTCGTAACGGAGGTCACGATCTTCCTGAGCAATGATTCCATCCCCTGTCCAGAGAATCTTTTTAATTCCTGATATCTTCTCTCTGATCGGATCGACCTGCTTTTGAAACACCGGATCCGAAATCAACACCTTCGATTCCGAATCCTGTAAAATAAAGGCGATCTCTCCGGGTGAAAGCCTGGTGTTGATGGGAACTGAGATGGCCCCGATTTGCGCAATCCCGTAATAAACTTCCAAAAAATAGTGGCAGTTGGGATGAAGGATGGCCACCTTATCATCCTTGTTTATCCCGAAGGCTTTGAGACAGTGGGAGAACCGGTTGACCCGTTCATGGAATTTTCGGTAGGTCCACCGCCTCCCCCCGCAGACAATGGCTTGCTTTTGAGGAAAAAATTTGCTCGCTTTTTTTAAGGTCTCCGTCAGAACCATGATGCCTTCATTCCGTCACTCCTCTTCGCTCTTGGTCAGATCTTCGAATCGGATATCGAGCCCCAGGATTCCTCGGATTTCCCCCACTTCATTTCGAATCGGCCCGGAGACGGTGATACACAGAACTTCTGTATGCTTTGATGAATAAGGGTTAGTGACATGAATTTTACCATCTTTCAAGGGTTCGATGAACCAGGGGCGGTTTGAGTAATTCTCTCCCGGTGGTATATTTCCATATTTGGATTGATCCACTGGCTGAACGATCGTCCGCGTAATCTTTGTCCCATGCACATTCACGACATAGACGTACTGTAGATAGGGGTATTCATCCAACAGAGTTTGTAAGATTGATTCTATCTGCGTTGGATCCATCGATTTTATCTCGGGTCTCTCAATCACCCGTTCGACAATATGGGCCGCCATTCCATGGGCCTTCGCTTTCAGCATATCGAACTCTGAGACGAAGATTTCGGCGAGGTATTTCCGTGTCACCTTCTCCATCTCCTGATCCGAGACCGCGGTCGTTCTTCCTTCCTCATACTGTCTGGTCACCCAGCGGTTGATCTTTCCCACTCCCGGATGGGTTTTTTCGACTTTGTCCTTTCCGGTCAGGGCGAAGTGGGAGTTAATCCACTGGGCAATGCCCGCCAGCCCGGATTTGTCATTGACCGAGACCGAAATGGGCCGGTTGAGAATTTTGGCGGTGTTGAAGATGTTATAGATCTCCTCATTCTTCAGAATTCCGTCCGCATGGATGCCGGCGCTTGTCGCATTGAAGTTGGCTCCGACGAAGGGCATACCGGCCGGAATCGGGGCGCCGATATTGCGCTCGAAGTAGTTTCGGATCTCGGTGATCAACGTCGTATCGATTCCATTGTTGTGTCCGGTGAGGCTGATATACTCGATGATCAACCCCTCGATGGGCGCATTGCCTGTCCTCTCTCCAAAGCCTAATAGCGTCCCATTGGCCGCCGAACATCCGTAGAGCCAGGCTGTGGTCGCATTGATCAATCCCTTGTGAAAATCGTTATGACCGTGCCATTCCAAATATTCGGAAGGCACCCCGGCATCGTCGACCATGGCGCGGATGATCTTCGGCACACACCTCGGAAGGGCCGCGCCCGGATAGGTCACGCCGTAGCCCAGGGTGTCGCAGAGCCGGATTTTCACCGGCAGTTTGGCTTCCTCGGAAAGACGCATGATATCCTGCGCAAAAGGGACGCAGAACCCGTAGATATCCGCACGGGTGACATCCTCAAAATGGCACCTGGGGACGATCCCCAGATCCAGAGCCGCAGAAACAATGGAGAGGTACTCCCTTAACACGACCCTCCTGTTCTTCTTCAATTTTAAGAAGATGTGATAATCGGAAACCGAAGTGAGAATTCCCGTCTCCTTCAACCCCATCTCTTTGACCATCTTGAAGTCCTCTTTGACGGCGCGTATCCACCCGGTGATCTCTGGATAGCGGTAATTCCTTTCCTGGCACTTTCTTAACGCCTCCTTGTCCTTCTCGCTGTATAGGAAAAATTCGCACTGGCGGATCACACCATTGGCGCCTCCCAATTTATGGAGCATTTCATAGAGATCAACGATCTGTTCCACGGTATAGGGAGGTCTCGCCTGCTGGCCATCCCGGAAGGTGGTGTCTGTGATGAAGATCTCTTCCGGAGGATCGATGAAGACGAACCGATTATCGAACTCGATCCGGCACACCTCCTCGTAGGGAAAGACATGCCGGTAGAGGTTCGGCTCCTGGATATCCAGAAGTGGAAATTGGATGGTGGCCGTCTTGCTCTGGAAAGCCTTCTTCTTTTTTGCTATAGCCATGCTTCTTCCCTCTCTTTAAAGGTTTATTCCCTAAAAGATGCTTGATTTATAAAATCCCTCCTTACCTCCCTTTGCCAAAGGGAGTCCCGCGTTTCGCGGGATTTGGTAAAGAGGGGGTAGGGGAGATTTTTACAATGATGTCTGCTCAATGATGGAACCTTTAATAATGGATTCAAACTTTTAACTTAATCCACAACTCATCGAGTTGCTTTCCATCCACTTTCGAAGGGGCATCGGTCATCAGGCAGGTTCCCTTCTGCGTTTTTGGAAAGGCGATCACATCCCGGATCGACTCCGAATGGCTGAGGATCATGACAAGCCGATCGAATCCGAAAGCGATCCCTCCATGAGGAGGGGTCCCAAATTCGAGGGCCTCGAGCAGAAATCCGAACCTCTCCCTTGCCTCCTCCCCATCCATCCCCAACTTCTCGAAGAGAAGGGATTGCACCTCCTTCAGATGGTTCCGGATGCTTCCCCCTCCGATTTCGGAACCGTTTAAAACGAGATCATAAGCCTTGGCCCTGACCTCTTCCGGGTGTTCCTTCAATCTGGAGATATCCTCATCCCTGGGAGCGGTGAAAGGGTGATGGACAGCCACATATCTCTTCTCTGCCTCATCATATTCCAAGAGGGGGAAATCCAAAATCCAAACAAATCGGTACTCATCTTCCGGGATGAGCCCTAACTTCCTGCCGAGATGGAGACGGAGGTTTGCCAGTGACTGATTTACGACTTTAGATGGGCCGGCAATGAAGAGAAGGAGATCGCCCTCCGATGCCCCCATGGTTTCTTCCACTGACCTTCTCTCCTCATCGGTGATGAATTTCTGAATGGGTGATTGCCATCCCTCCTGACCGACTTTGGCCGAGATTAACCCTTTGGCTCCATAGTCATAGACAAAATGGGTAAGGTCCTCGATCTCCTTTCGTGAAAAGGTCGCCCCTCCCTTCACATTGATCGCCTTGATGATTCCTCCCCCATTGAGCGCCTCTTTGAAAACCTTGAAGGCTGAATTCTTCAAGATAGGGGAGAGGTCCCTCAATTCCAGCCCGAACCGGATATCAGGCTTATCCAGACCATACCGGTCCATCGCCTCATCATAGCTCAAAACCGGGAAAGGGGTCTCCAGTTCTGTCCCTAATACCTCTTTAAAGAGGTGGACCATGAGCCCTTCCATCGTTCCCCGAATATCCTCCACCGTCACAAAGGACATCTCCACATCGATCTGCGTAAACTCCGGCTGGCGGTCCGAGCGGAGGTCTTCATCCCTGAAACATCTCACAATCTGAAAGTACCGGTCATAACCGGCCACCATGAGAATCTGTTTGAAGAGCTGAGGCGATTGTGGCAGGGCATAAAAATGGCCCGGGCTGAGACGGCTCGGAACGAGAAAATCCCTCGCCCCCTCAGGAGTGCTCTTGGTAAGCATCGGCGTTTCGACCTCCAGGAAACCCAGCCGGTCGAAATAATCTCTCACCTCTCTGGCCAGCCGATGCCGGAGGATCAGATTCTTCTGCAAACCCGGCTTTCTTAAGTCAAGATATCGATATTTGAGCCGGGTATTCTCAGCCACTTCCTCTTCATCTTCGATAAGGAATGGCGGTGTTCTGGAACCATTCAGAATCTTTAGCTCCTTAACGGCCACCTCAATCTCTCCGGTGCCCAGCTTGGGATTGGCCGTTCCCTCAGGCCTCAACACGATCTCTCCCCTTATTCCGATGACATACTCGCCCCGGAGGCCCTGTGCCTTCTCATGGGCTTCGCGATTCGCCTCGGGATTGAAGACCGCCTGCACCAGGCCGTAGCGGTCCCTCACCTCAATGAAGATGAGACCTCCCAGATCCCTCCTCTTTTGAACCCATCCCAGGAGGGTCACTTCGCGGCCCCTATCCTCCTTCCGGAGATTTCCGCAGTAATCCGTTCTCTTCCATTCTCCTAAAAAATCGATCATGGTAGTCTCATAGTCCTATAGTCTTATTGTCTGATCGTCCCATAGACTAATCGTTTTTTCATTGACTATGAGACAAAAAGACTATCCGATTGAAATAGTATATTAACTGAATCTCATATGAGGGTCAAGGAGTTACAACTTCCGGAGGTATGGAATTGTTGTAACGTAAGGAATAAAATATTGGGGTTTCTCTCTTTTCTCCTAATGGAGAGAATAGAATTGGGACTGCATGGGGCCTTTTGGGGATGAAGGATCTCAGTCCAGCTAAGCGTTATTTCTTCTTCCGCCTATTTTTAATTTCACCTGCAATGGTTTTAATATCCAATTCCTTTAGCCACTGCTCTCTTTCTTTAGTATAATCTCCCACTCCAGCTTCGAATTGTTGAAGAAAACGCACCATCCCTACGGGCCCCAGGGCCTTAGCTAAAGCCTCGATTCCCAATTTCCGTAGGTCAACTGGATTTAATGTTTGGACGTCCATTTTTCAATCTCCTCCATCAGCCATTTCACTGGATTTTCTACCCTGACTTTAAGGGCCTTCCTTTTGTGCGATGCCTTACGCAAGAAATCATCGTAAACTCTCATAAATCACCTGAATCTTATTTATCATAAACAGACTAATTTCAAAAGGAAAAAGCGATGGAGAGAAATGTAAGATTATAATACCCTGCAGACCATGCCTCTGAGATATTCTCCCTCGGGGTGGGACAGGTCCACGGGATGATCGATCGGGTGTCCTCTTCTGGCTAGGAGTTGAACCCTTCTGTTGGCATCCACGGCCGCAGAGAAGACGATCTTCTGAAAGAGGTCCCAGTCCATGTAATGGGAGCAGGAGAAGGTGAAGAGAAGGCCCTCCCTTTTCAGGAGACGCAGCGCCTGAAGATTGATATCTTTATATCCTCTCGAAGCGCCCGGGAGGTGAGCTTTCTTTTTCACAAAAGGTGGAGGATCGAGAATGACGATATCATAACCGGGCTCAAGGCTCCTCATTACTTCAAAACCATCTCCCCTGATCAGGTGGGGGGAGATGTCTTCCAAATGATTGAGAGCGAAATGGTCCTTCACTCTTTCCAGGGCCTCTTCTGAGGAATCGATCATGGTGATCTCACTGGCTCCTCCAAGCCCAGCGTGGATGGAGAAACCTCCGGAGTAGCAGAAGCAGTCCAGAATCTTCTTCCCCTGAGAGACCTCCTGGAGAGAGAACCGATTCTCCCTCTGATCCAGATAGAAGCCTGTCTTTTGCCCCTCTTTCACATCGACTCTGAACCGGCATCCATACTCCTCTATCTCAACAGGATCGAGAATCTCCTTCCCATAGAGAAAACCCTTGGCCTCAGGCAAACCTTCCTCCCTCCGGGTGGGGACATCGCTCCGTTCATAGATGCTTTTCGGATTGAAATGCTTGACCAGAAGATCGACGAAAAGGCCTTTCAACCGCTCCATCCCCGCTGTCAGACATTGAAGCACGAGGGTCTCGTCATAACGGTCCACAATCAATCCCGGAAGAAAGTCTCCCTCTCCATTGATGGCACGGTAACCATTCGTCTTTCCCCGCAATTCCTTTTCTCTCAAGGCATCGGCCTGTAACAACCGCTCTCTGAAAAAGGATGAATCCAGAACTTCCTTTTTCCGGGTCAGCATTCGGAGAATGATCTGGGAACGGGGATTGAATGGGCCCATCCCTAAAAATTTTCCATCTCCGGAATAGACCTCTCCAATCTCTCCCGGAGAAAGATCCCCCTCCGCTCTGGCAACAGCTCCTGAAAAGACCCAGGGATGACCCCTTAAGATTGGCTTTTCTTTTCCTTTCTTCAATGTGATTCTGGGAAGTGCACCCATTATTTTAACCATGGATAGGGAGATAAGGGATAGGGAGATAAGGAGATGGGGTGATGGGGTGATGGGGAGAACCAGAGAAACACATGGAGTGTGATTAAACGTTTAGGTTACTGAAATCTATAGTGAACGACTTAAATAAGTTGACATCCACCATGTGTCATTGCGAACGAAGTGAAGCAATCTCATGGGATTGCCACGTCGCTTCGCTCCTCGCAATGACTACTTTTCAAGGTCGTTCACTATACTCAAATAATCATTCTATTTTGGGTTTTAGAGTTTTTTGATTTTTAAAACCACAAACTCTTTTATCAACCACACCCTGAACTATATTAGGTTCTGGGTTGCGTCAAGTGAGAAAATCATTCATTGTCTTCATGTTTGAATTGATCTCCCCATTCCCCTATCCCCTTATCTCCCCATCTTTCCTTTGGAGCGCCTTCCCAAGCACCTTTCCGATAAATTCAGAATAGGTCATTCCCTGAACCCGGATGGCCCTCGCCATGCCGGATGGCGGGGAGATATCCGGGTTGGGATTCACCTCCAGGATATAAATCTTTCCATCCCGGTCAATGCGCATATCCACTCGGGCATAGTCCCGGCAGCCGAAGAGTTTAAAGACTTTGATGGCAAGATGTTCCACCCGCCTCTGCATCACCCATTCCAGTGGGGCGGGACAGACCGGTTTGGACTTCTGATATTCGATGCTCTCCTGCACCCACTTGGCCTCATAACCGCAAATTCGCGGGACCCCTTCGGGGAATTCCGAGTAATCGATCTCCGAGATGGGAAGGGCTCCCACTTTTCCATTCGTCTCCATCAAGCCCACATTCAACTCCCTGCCCTCGATATACTCCTCCACCAGCGCGGGTTGACGATACTTTTCGATCACATACCGGATCTGCCTGTTGAGGGCCTCATCGTTATGAACCACGCTCTCCTTTGAGATACCGAGACTGCCGTCTTCGTGAAGAGGTTTGACGATGATCGGAAAGATATTCCCTTTCAGGGACCCGACCTCACGATCGAAGATCTTATACCGGGGGGTGAGGATACCCTGAGAGGAGAGGATATCCTTCACCTTCCCTTTGTCCTGACACAACCCAAGGGTCAGGGGAGAAGACCCTGTATAAGGAATCCGTAACAGGTCCAGCAGTGCGGGGATATTCATCTCCAGACAGGCGTCTCCATAGACGCTCTCACACAGGTTGAAGACGACATCAGGTCGAATCTCTTTCAACCAGTGGATGATGGAATCGATCTCATTTCGGACGGCCATCACATAATATTGATGCCCCAGGCAGCGGATCCCTTCTTCGATCGCACCGATCTCCTCGTGGATCGACTCCTCCGCGAGGATATCCTTCTCCTCCCCCTTCTCAAGCCTTTCGAAAAGGTTGTAGAGCACAGCCACTCTTAATCCACACCCTTCCATCTCCTATCCCTCTCCTCAGCCCTGAACCCAATGTGGTTTAGGGCTGAGCCATCACTTTTCTCGTTAATACCTTCTCTTCGGCGCTTGATTTTCTCTTCTTGAATTCGATGATATTCGGTTCCGGATATTCGTAGATCTTCCCTTCATAATTTCTTAAGACCATCTTCCCTTTCCCCCTGGAAATGAGGTAGTTGGGCTCCACCGGGATCTTCCCTCCCCCTCCCGGCGCATCCACCACAAAGGTGGGAATGGCATAACCCGTGGTGTGGCCGCGAAGCTTCTCGATGATCTGAATCCCCGTGGCGATAGAGGTTCTGAAATGTTCCGTCCCAGTGGCCAGGTCGCATTGATAGATATAATAGGGCCGCACCCGGATCTTAAGGAGTTCATGAACCAGCCTCTTCATGATAGGGGCTTTATCATTGATCCCCTTGAGGAGGACGGTCTGGCTTCCCAGGGGAATCCCTCCGTCTGCCAGATCATTACAGGCCCTTTTCACCGCATCCGTGATCTCCTTGGGATGGGTGAAATGGATGGACATCATCAGGGGATGATACTTTTTGAGCATCCTCACCAATCCCGCGGTAATTCTCTGGGGAAGGGAGACTGGAACTCTCGTCCCGATCCGGAGGAGTTCGATATGAGGAATTGCCCTCAAGCGGCTCAAAATCTCCTCCAGCCTCTCATTTTCGAGGAGGAGGGGATCCCCCCCTGAGAGAAGGACATCCCGGACCTTGCGGTTTTTCTTCAAGTACTTGAGGACCTCTTCAAAATTTCCTTCTGTGATCGACCGCTCCGTGCTTCCCACCAGTCGCCTCCGGGTGCAGTATCGGCAATAGACAGCGCATTGATCGGTGATCAGCAGGAGGACCCGATCCGGGTAACGGTGGACAAGGCCAGGTACCGGAGAATCCTTATCCTCCCCGCAGGGGTCCACCATATCGCTCTTTGAGAGGTGGCGTTCCTCAATCCGGGGAATGGCCTGTCTCCGGATGGGGCAATTAGGATTTACCGGGTCCATCAGACTGACAAAGTAGGGGGTGACGGCCAGAGCCAACCTCCCTTTGGAATGTTTGATCCCTTCAATCTCCTCCGGAGTCAACTGAAGGATCTCTTTGAGCTGGTCCAGCGTCGTGATCCGATGCCGGAGTTGCCATCTCCAGTCATTCCATTCTCTCTCCGTGACCTCCTTCCAGAAGGGAGGGATGGTCTCTCTGGTTTCAACGATTACCCTCTCTTCTTCTGAGTTGCGAAATAATCCAAGTTGTAAAGGCCTCTCGATTCTTCTCAGCGGGACAGATAAATTAGAGTCTGAGGCAGGCTCCATCTTCACTCCTTCCCGCATCCCTGCCGGTGGGATTCAACCCCTTCGCAAATAAAAAAGGAGATATCGCTATCGACACCTCCCCCTGCAACACAAAGGAATCGCCCTCTGTCCTCGAAAGCAGGCATGCACCTTTTCTTCTTTTTTCGTTGACGGCGAATGATCTCTACCTCTCCTTCGTTCGTTTACCCCGTCAGAAATTCCAGTCCCGCCATAGCGGGACTCGAAACCGAGCGGTCCATTATTTCTAACGGAGTGAACTTCTGTTGGCGTCCTCTCTTGGAAGAGAGGACGCCAACATTTGAATGCTCTTTCCACTGTCATCACCTGACCACATCCCCATCTTACTTCTTGGGCGCTGCAGCAGGTTTCTCAGCGGGTTTCTCAGCAGGCTTCTCTGCCGGTTTTGCTGCCGGAGGCGCCTCAGCAGGTTTGGCTTCGGCGGGTTTTACCTCCTCTTTGACCGCTGGTTTCTCCGGAGCCTTGGCTTTACATCCGATTCCAAGGGCGACAATATTTACGACCAGAACCAGTGCGAAAAAGAGCAAAATCCACTTCTTCATCTGTCTTCACCTCCTTTCTTATTGATTCGGGAACCCTCCCCTCTTTTTAACCGACGAAGAAAACTTCACTCCATCGGGGAAAGACATCTCCCGGATCACCTTCCTCAACAGTTTTGGTTCAACAGGCTTCTTTAGAATGCGGTGAATGCCTGTCTGTTTGAGACGCTGGATGAGATCATCGGTGATTTGCGGGCTCATCAATATGAAACGATCATTCCACCTTTTTAAGAGAGGAAGCCATCTTTCCAGGCCTTCCATCTCCAGGTCGGCCAGGATCATTCCCCCCTTGACCTCTTTCTTTCTCTTCTCCAGTTCGGAAATATCTTCAATCTCTTCAACCTCAAATCCATACTTCTTCAGGATTTTATTCAGGCTGAGCCGCACAAATTCATCCTTATCAAGAATAAAGGCCCATCTCACCTTTTCTTTCATAAATTATTGTATTAATCAATTTCCGTGCCAAATCTGACAGGCCACTGAAAACCAAGATTTCTAAAAGCTCAACAATAACTTTGCACATTTATGTCATTCCTGCGCAGGCAGGAATCCAGAACTTATTGATTTTACTGGATTCCCGCTTTAGCGGGAATGACATCAGTAAAAGACAGAAAAATATTTAAAATTTTGTGTTCTCTCTTAATATTCTACGGGTCCTGCATCTCTAAAGAATTTAATGAAAAAATGGCACACTCTTTTTAATAAAATTATGACAAATTGCCCTTGTTTTATCGTTAACTCATCAATACCGTGACTATTTGTCATTCTTCGTAAATTCCCGCTTTGCCGAGGGATCTCCTTGTATTTCTTCGATTTTTCTATGTATGGTCCTTACATTGATCCCCAACAACTTTGCCGCTTTCAGCTTGTTGCCTTTTGTCGCTTTCAGGGTCTGGAGCAACATCTCTCTCTCCACATCCTCAAGAGGCGTTCCGATCTTAAAGGGAATCACCTCCTGTTCCTCTTTAAAATCTCTGACCTCCTGGGGGAGATGCTGGAGGTCCAATACCTCCGGAGTATTGATGACCAGGGCGGACTCAACCGTATTCTCTAACTCCCTCACATTTCCACTCCAGGAATAGTCCATGAGGAGGTTCATTGCCCTTTGCGATACCCCCTTCACCTTCATCTTATATTTTTTATTGAACTTCTCAATGAAAAACTGGATTAAGAATGCAATATCCTCTTTTCGCTCCCTCAAGGGCGGCAGTTTGATATTGACGACATTGAGACGATAATAGAGGTCTTCCCGGAAGGTGGAGTTTTTAACTGCCTCTTGTAAATCCCGGTTGCTCGCCGCAATAATCCGGATATTGACTTTAAGGGTCTTATTCCCTCCCACTCTCTCCAATTCGCCCTCCTGGAGGACCCTTAAAAGTTTGATCTGGGTGGAGAGGGGAATATCCTCCACTTCATCCAAAAAAAGGGTCCCCTGGTGGGCCATTTCAAATCGCCCCTTCCGGGAGGCGATCGCTCCGGTGAACGCCCCTTTCTCATGGCCGAAGAGCTCGCTCTCGATGATCCCTTCGCTTAAGGAAGCGCAGCTCACCTTGATGAAGGACATCGCCGCTCGGGGGCTGTTGTAATGGATGGCATTGGCGATCAATTCCTTGCCGGTGCCGCTCTCGCCAATGATGAGAACCGAACTGTCATAAGGCGCGATATGGCGGATGAGTTCGAAGATTTTCACCATCTTCTCACTTCTTCCGATGATATTCTTGAAATGGAATTTATCCTCTAATTGAGAACGCAGGTCCCGGTTCTGGAGGATCAGGGTCTGCTTCTCCAGAGCCCTCTCTGCCAGCAGGGAGAGGACCCTGGGATTGATCGGCTTTTCGATGAAATCGAAGGCCCCAAGTTTCATGGCCTGGACTGCCTTTTCAATCGTTCCCTGGGCGGAGATGACGATGACCTCTGTCTCCGGCCTCAGACCTTTCACCGCCTCGAGGAGTTCGAGGCCGCCCATCTTCGGCATGACCACATCCGTGATCACCAGGTCGACCGTCTCCTGCCGAAAGAGATGGAGGCCCTCCTTTCCATTGGAGGCCAGAAGGATCGTGTAGCCCTTCTTTTTGAAGAGGAGGCGAAGGCTCTCTCCCACATGGGGATCGTCCTCCACGATGAGGATTACTTTGGGGTCCATAACTTCTGTTTAAACTTAAAGGAATGATGGAATACTGGAATAATGGAATAATGGGTTTTCAAAACAAATCTTTTCCGTTTTTCATCCATGATTCCATTTTTCCAACCTTCCATTATTCCATTCTGTTCAGTTTGTCTTCTGGCTGAGGGGAATCCGAATCTTAAAGGTCGCTCCTCTATTGACCTCGCTTCGCACGGTGATCTCTCCGTGATGGTCTGAGATGATCTTCTTGGCAATCGAAAGCCCCAGACCGGAACCCGTGGGTTTGGTGCTGAACATAAAATCAAAAATCTTGGGAAGATACTCTTTAGAGATCCCCACCCCATTGTCCTGTATGACGATGAAGACATTCTTCTTCGATGCACGGGTGAAGAGATGGATCTCCCCTCTTTCCGATACGGCCTGAATGCTGTTGATGAGGAGATTGGAGATCGCCAGGTTGATCTGGCTCACGTCAATCTTCACCAGTCGAAGATTCTTCTGAAAATGAACATCCATCCTTGCGTTCTTCATCTGGGCGTCCGGCCTTAAGAGCCGAACGATCGAGTCCAGGACTTCGTTCAACTGGACCCACTCAAATTTCAAGGGAGGGAGACGGTTGAAATCCAGAAACTCTTTGAGATTATTCTCAAGGCGGAGGGTCTCGTAACTGATAAAATTGAGAAGGGATTGGATCTCCTCCTTCTGGGCGAGATGGATTTCCTCCCTCAGTTCATCCCTCAATAATTCAATATTGATGTTGAGAGAACTGAGGGGGTTCCGAATCTCATGGGCCATCCATCTGGCCAGCATGCCGATCGTGGAGAGGTCTTTGCTCTGGCTGATTTCCCGGGAGAGCAACCCCTTCTCCGTGATATCCGCAAAGGTCGCCAGACATCCGATGAAGACCTCTTTCTGGTCGAAGACGGGATAAAAACTGCACCGGAGTATTTGTGCTTCCTCTTCGGAGGCAGCAGGGACATGGATCGCCAGCTCGATATCGTGATGGCTCTCCCTATTTTCGTATACGGAATCAAATTGCTTCCTGATCGTTTTGTGGGGGATGACCCGCTCGAACCTCTTTCCCAGCGCCCGCTTCTCTCTGATCTTGAAAAACTCCACGGCCACAGGATTGAAGATCTGGATCCGGCCCTTGTCGTCGGCAAAAACCACCGCCTCCTTCAAATGGTTCAGGATCGTCTCAAAGAGGTTTGGGTCGGGCCGGTTGATCTTCATAAATTACTCCGCCATCCCATATCGTTTCAAAGCATGATGGAAAATCGTCTTGATCAGCCGGCTATACTCCCAGCCCATCCGCTTGGCCATGATGGGAAGATCGCCATAGACAGGTGAGAGACCGGGAAGGGGATTGATCTCCAGAAAGTAAGGCACTCCGTCCCCTCCGACACGGATATCCACTCTGGACATATCCCTGCAATCCAGGGCGCGATAGGCCCTCCGTGCCACCTCTTCTATTCTCTTCAGTAGATCGCCGGGGATCGGAGGGGGGCAGTGGTAACGGACCTTCTCCTCCCACTCCCTCTTCACCTCCAGAGAATAGATCGCCTCATCGGGATGGCTCCCCTTGATCTCGATCTGCATCACTCCGAGGACAATGGGATCCGAATTGCCCAGAATCCCCACGGTGAATTCCGGACCGCTCACAAACTCTTCGACTAAAACCGGAGTCCCGTAAGTCTCCAGAAGCCACTTCACCTTCTCTCTCAACGCGGCTGGGTCTGAAATCTTTGAATCGAGCCGGACCCCTTTGCTCGACCCCTCATAGCACAACTTTACGAAAAGGGGATAGCGAAGGTCGAGGCCGTGGAGATCCTCCATCCCCTCCACTTTCTTAAATCCCGGGGTGGGGATCTCTTCACCTCTGACCACCTTTTTCGCCATTGACTTATCTAGGGTGAGGGCGAGGGTGAGGGGATCGGATCCGGTATAGGGAATATTCAAAAACTCCAGAAGGGCGGGGATGTGGGCTTCTCTGTTTCGTCCTCCAATTCCTTCCGCGATGTTGAAGACGATATCGACAGGAGAGGTTCTCAACCGGTCGATCAAACCGGTGTCTCCCCCCAGTTTGAATACTTCGTGTCCATCGCTTTCAAGGACATCGCGTATGGCATCGATCGTCTCTTCCGAATCGAACTCTTCCAGAGAATCGATCGGCTGATCTTCTCGATGAGAAAAATCCTTCTTTAAATTGTAAGTGATTCCAATCCTTAACTTCATTCTAACAAGATTCTGTCTTTTAGATTTTGTATATCCCTGTTTCATCCCTTTGTCAACATTCATTTCGCCCTTGATGTTATTTTTTTATGAATGAAGGGATGAAATCGATGTTTCGGAAGGACTTCTTTTATGTTACATTACATCCGGTATCCGTTGCGGCAAAGGAATCGGGATGGGAATCAACCGGGAAGAACTTTTTGAATCGCTGGGCAGTTTGAGAAAGGGTTTTCTCCACATCATCGGAGCGGTCGTCCTTCTCGGCGTCATCCTCTTTCCGTTTGCAAAGGACTTGCTCCGCCATCTCCATCGCTCCCTCCAGGAAGATCTGGTCGCCTATGCCATTCCCGAAGCCTTTTTCTCCCTTCTCAAGTTGACGCTCTTTGCCAGCCTCTTCTTCTCCATACCGGTCATCTTCTACCATCTCTGGAAAGCCTTCTCCCCCCTTTTCCGAAAGAGAGGACTGGAATCCTCCTCCTTCGTTCCTCTGACCGCCATCCTCCTCTTCTACTTCGGAGCCTTCTTCTGTTATTTCGTCACCCTTCCCTTCGGCATCCGTTTCCTCATGGGGTATCAATCGGCCACGATCAAACCCATGATCTCCGTAGCGAAATATATCTCTTTCTGTGTGGGGTTCATCTTCGCCTTCGGTCTTGTCTTCGAACTTCCCCTCATCCTCGCCCTGTTGAGTTACATCCGTGTGGTCAATGCTTCGTTTTTAACTCGCAACCGCAGGTATGCTATTCTAATCATGGCCATCCTATCCGCCGTGCTCACCCCCACTCCGGATGTTTTCAATATGGCATTGATGGGAGGTCCGCTCTATGTGCTTTTTGAGATCGGCGTCCTGCTGGTAAAAATCATCGAAAAGAAGAGGGCTGTCCCTGAAGGATGAAAACAATTCGTCTCTTTCAAAATCCTTTCCATTCTCTAAACCAATGGTTTGACTCGATGTCCCCGCAGGGGAGGTTTCAAAAACCTTTCGGCCTGAAGATCAAGATCACCCTCCTCATCCTCCTCATCGTGGCCGGCGTCCTCTTCCTGACCAGCTATCTCGATTTTCAATTCTCCAGGAAAGCCCAAATCGACCTCTATCTGGATCGAAATCTCTATATTGCCAAGCAGATCGACATTGACATCTCCGATGAAAAGATCATTAAAAATCTTCCTCAAATTCGTGAGGAGATCGAGGAGTGGTTATTGAGTCGGCCCAGCTTGATGGCGATCGATGTCTTTCTCTTCTCTTCGAAAGGATGGGAGGTTATCGTCGCCAGTTCAAAGATGAGTGATCCCGTACCGTTTGCCTTAACGGGGGATCATATCCGTCAGTTGAGGAAGGAGAAACATCTCTCCTCCCTGAGGAAGGTGGAAGGGGAGAACCGGCTGGAGGTCATTGTTCCTCTCCATGTTGGGACGAAGGTGATCGGAGGAATTCGTCTCCTGAGTTCCCTGGACGAGGTGCACAGTTACCTGAGCATGAAGAAAAACCGGGCGGTTATCCTGACCCTCTCCAGTATCTTTATCATCCTCCTCATGCTGACCCTCCTCTTCAGAAGGTTTGTCGGAAACCCGATCCAGAGGCTGATGGAGGCCATGTCCGGAGCGGAGAGAGGCAACCTGGAGATTGAAGTCCACGCTCAGAGCCGGGATGAATGGGGGGAACTGGGAAGACATTTCAACCGCATGATCAAAACGATCCGGGAGGGCCACGAACAAAATCTCCAGCTCCTCTCTCAGGTCAACCGGTTCAATGAAGAGTTGACCAGAAAGATTGAAGCCGCCACTTCCGAATTGGCCAGAAGATATGAAGAACTGGAGTTCCTCAACGAGGCCCTCTTCGAATCCCAAAGACAGTTGAGTCAATCCGAAAAACTGGCAGCCCTGGGGCAGGTGACCGCAATGATGGCCCATCAGATCGGAACCCCCCTCAACTCCATCTCCGGTTATATCCAGCTGATGATGCAGGAGGGTAACCTTGGCCCCACCGATCGTCATCGATTAAAGATCATCGAATCCCAGCTCGACCGGTTAGCCGATTCCGTTAGAAACCTCCTCTCTTTTTCCAAACAGGCGAAACCTCCATTGAGGCCCCTCGATGTGAATGAAGTTCTTCAAGAGTTGATCCATCTGAGCGAACCCTGGCTCCACACCAGGAATATCAAACTCCTCTCCTCTTTTTCTCCGGATCTTCCCCCCGTCCTGGGGGATTCCACCTATCTTCAAACGCTCTTTCTCAATCTCATCACCAATGCCCTTGATGCGATGCCCCACGGAGGGTCCCTCACCATTCAAACTCAGGAGATCCCCCCTCCTGCTTCCTCGGACGATGGAACATGGCTCGAAATCTCAATTGCCGATACAGGGATGGGTATCCCTGAAGAATCAAGGAAGAAGATCTTCGACCCCTTCTTCACCACAAAGCGCATAGGAGAAGGGACCGGATTGGGGTTGTCGATCTGTGAGAAGATCGTCAAGGATCTTTCCGGAAGGCTTGAAGTGAAAAGTGAAGTGGGAAAGGGCAGCACCTTCTCCGTCCTCATCCCTGCGCTCAAAGGAAAAGAATGGAACAAACCTCCACCCGTCTCTTAATTGTGGACGATGACCCTATCGCCCTCGATCTGCTCAGAGAGGTCCTCTCCAAAGAGGGCTACGAGATTACCTCTGCCCTGAGCGGCGAAGAGGCCATCTCCCGGGGCAACGAAAATTTTTTCGATGTCATCATCACGGATGTCCGGATGGGGGAGAAAGATGGAATGGATGTCCTCCGATCTTTCAAAAAGACCTCGCCTGAAACCGCCGTTGTCATGATCACCGCCTTCGGATCGATCGACACCGCGATCGAAGCGATCCGGGAAGGCGCCTTCGACTACATCAGCAAACCCTTTAAACTTGAAGAGGTCAAGATTACCGTCAGGAGGGCTCTCGAACAGAGGAAGCTTCTTCGGGAGAACCAGTACTATCGACAGGAACTCCTCGAGAAATACCAGTTTAAGAATGTGATCGGACGAACCTCCCAAATGTTCCAGGTCTATAAGACCATCGCGAGGGTGGCGGATACCCAATCAACCCTCCTCCTTTACGGAGAGAGGGGAACGGGAAAAGAGCTCATCGCACGCTCCATCCACTTCAACAGCCGGAGAAGCGATCGGCCTTTCGTCACGGTCGACTGTTCCTCCCTGGTGGAGACGTTAATGGAGAGTGAGCTCTTCGGCCATGTCCGGGGCGCCTTCACCGGAGCGCTCCAGGCCAAAAGGGGGCTCTTCGAAGAGGCCGATGGAGGGACGCTCTTGCTTGACGAAGTGGGCAATCTCAGCCTTTCGACGCAGGCCAAACTTCTCAGATTCCTTCAGGAGCATGAGATCAAGAGGGTGGGAGGAACGGAGAGCATTAAGGTCGATGTCCGGGTGATCGCCGCCACCAATCAACTTCTCGAACCTCTGGTCAAAAGTGGAAATTTCAGGGAGGACCTCTTTGATCGGCTCAATGTCGTCTCGATCAACCTTCCTCCCCTGCGGGAGAGAAAGGAAGATATCCCTCTGCTCGTTATCCACTTTCTTCAGAAATCTTCAGAGGAGAACCGCAAACAGATCTCTTATGTCTCACCGGAGGCACTCGACATCCTCACTCAATACTCCTGGCCCGGAAATGTTCGAGAGTTGAAACATGCCGTCGAACGGGCGGTCGTCCTCTCCACCCACCCCATCATCCTTCCCGAAGATCTGCCTAAAAAGATGTTCGAAGAGGTGAAGGGTAAAGAGATCCAGTTTCCCGAAGAACTATTACCGTTGAGGGAGGTGGAGAGAAGGTATGTATTGAAGGTCCTTCGAGAGACAAAAGGGAATAAAAAAAAGGCTTCCGAAATCCTTGGAATTGACCGGACCACCCTCTACCGAATCCTTGAGAAGGAGTGAGAAGCCCCTTACTGTTGGATATTGCGTCATCTCTCTTCTGCCCTACCTGTTGTATTTTGCAACATCTTTGTTCTATTCAATCCCCGCTTAAAAATAATCATAATTCATTTCAAAGGGTTACGATTTATACGGACCCGTATTCTTCTGGCACTCATTTTGCTCTTCTAAATTAGAAGAATGAAATCCTTAAAGGAAAGGAGGTGAAGTCGAATGAAGAAGATGATCCTTTTAGTCACCCTTCTCACACTGGTCGCTTTTGTCTCCGGAGCCCTGGCACAGCAAAAGCCGGCGCCAGCGCCAGCCCCTGCTCCCGCCGCCCCGGCCAAAGAGGAAAAACCGAAGGTTGAAAAGTTCACGGGCGTGGTCGAGAAAGTCGATGAAATAGCAAAGGCCGTTGTCGTAAAGGAAAAGAAAGGCGAAAAGACCTTTGTGGTCGATGACAAAACAAAGATCACCAAAGGCGGCAAGGATATGCCCTTTGCCGAATTGAAGAAGGGAATGAATGTCTCTGTTGAGTTTAACAAGGTCGGAGAAAAATTGGTGGCCGTAGCGATCAAGGCCGCTGCTCCAAAGGCGGCACCGAAGAAGTAAACCCCGTTAGAAAGGACGGGGCTTTATGCCCCGCCCTTTCTGAAATTTATTAAAATTTTGATACACAACCCAACCCCGTTTAAATCCCGCAAGGCGGGACTAAACGGGGTAAAAATCTCTTTATCGAACAAAGAAAAGGCATGCCCAAAAGGTGTGCCTTTTCTTTTAACCCTATTTTGGACTCTCTTTCGCACCCGCCACTCCCAGGATCGTCACCGCGTAGGC